>JAAOZO010000038.1 GCA_011605715.1 Nitrososphaerota archaeon
TAAGATTTGTTGCACCTATTGGGTTTAGAAATATTGAACTAGTAACTTTAAACTTCTTGCTTAGGGTAGTAAACGCAGAAATCCTTCCATTTTCAAAAGAAATTCCTGAAGACATAAAAAAGAAAGTCCAAGACTACTTTAAAGAGAGAGGTTATGCAATTTAGTTTCCTACTTTTATGTTTCAATATGTACTCCAGTATTTGTCTACTCTCTTCTGTATTTCTTCTATTGCTTTTTCGTTCTTCGTAGGTTTAAATAAGTGCTCAAATCTTCCTTGAGTTTTTAAGTACTCTTCTACGGGTATTCTCTTCTTCGGAACGTAGGTGTGCTTCACTACTCCGTTTATTGCTTCCTTGAGTACCCAGAGCCCACTTTCTACAGCCAAGCGTCCAATTTTTACTGTAAGAGCTGGATCGTAGTCCCACCCGGGGGGACAACCAGAAAGGCAGTGGAAAAGTTTTGGACCTCTTATTTCTTTTGCTCGTTCAACTTTGTCTAAAAAATCGATGGGATATGATGGAGATACAGTTGCTACATACGGTGCTCCCGCAGAAAGCCAAATACTAAAGAGATCTAATGGTTCCTGTTCTGTTCCTAAAGGAAATAAACTAGTTGGTTTTGTTGTAGAGGTTGCTGCTCCAAGAGGTGTAGTTTCAGTTTTTTGAACTCCTGTGTTCATGAAGGCTTGATTATCGTAAGCTAAATACCAAAAATCTAAATTTCTGTGTATCGCTGTAATTGTGCTTTGTAATCCAATTGAGCTTGCAGCTCCATCTCCTGTTACTACAAGCACATTTAGGTCTTCATTCTTACTTATTTTTCCCTTCTCAATTAGTATGTCTAAGGCATCTCTGATGCCTTGTGCACCTGCTGGTGCGCATGCCATTGCAGTGTACAGCCAAGAAGTTTTAAACACAGTATGTGGGTATACAACTGCTAAGGTAAAGCATCCTGCAGCATTAACTATAACTGTCTTTTCTCCAAGTGATTTAAGCATGAGTTTTGCTGCAAGTATTGCTCCACATCCTTGACAAAATATTCCCCCTGGTACGACATAATCTTGCGTTGGTATATCAAAAATTGTTTTAATCTTTTTCTCAGACTTCATTCTTTTCACCTCCGTGAGCAATATCGATTAACATTTTAGCTGTTTTCTTGTCTTCTTCTGTAAACAGCAAAATGGGTATTTTTGGTTCAGTTCTTTCTTCGTAAACTTTTCTTGTATAATTTACAATGAACTCAAACTCAGATTCACTAATGTTCTTTCCTCCTAGGCCACCTATAAAGGAAGTTATTACTTTTGGTTTTTCTCTATAGTTGTAAAGCTCACTAGAAACTTCTGAGTAAATTACACCTCCTTTTCCAGGTGAAATATTTTGATCTACAATGGCTAATCCTTTTAGTCCTTTTACCAGCTTCGCTACTTCTTTTGTTGGGAATGGTCTAAAGAGTCTTAACTTCACTAGCCCAACATTTATCTTTTTTTCTCTCATTTTCATAACTGCTTTTTTTCCTTTTGTAGAAAAACTGTTTGTCATAAGTATTGCATAATCTGCATCGTCCATCATATAAGGCTCAACTTCATCAACAGGTCTTCCAAATGTTCTGTCAAATTCTTCTTTAGCTTCCTTGTAAACTTCTAGAGCATTTTCCATGGCTTTATGTACTTGGTATCTGAAGTATGAGTAAAGGGAGCTGTTTAAAACTGGTGTTCCTTGGGCAAGAGGCTTGCTTGCCTTAAAGAAAGCGTGCGTAGGATTGTACTCTGGTAAGAACTTTCTTACATCTTCTAGTTCTGGTATCTCAACAACTTCTCTAGTGAAAGATAGGTAAAATCCATCAAAGTTAACAATAGTAGGCAACATTACTCTCTTGTCTTCTGAGATTCTATAAGCCATTAGAATTGAGTCTAAAATCTCTTGTGCAGTTTCGCAATGTATTTGTAAGAATCCGCTGTCTCTTGCGCTTAGAACATCGTTATGGTCGGGTTCTAAAGTTATTGGAGCTGACAAACCTCTAGAAACATTTACCATAACAACTGGTGTTCTCCATCCAGACAAGTTGTAGAGCATCTCAAAAGCATAAAGTAGTCCTTGACTTGAAGTCGCCGTAAAAACTCTAGCTCCTGTAGCTGATGCAGAGCCAGCAGCTGTTACCATCGAATGCTCAGAATCCATAGTTCTAAAAATAGCCTTCATCTTTCCTTCTCTTATCCATCTTGACAAAGTTTCAATTATTTCTGTCTGAGGCGTAATTGGAAAGTTTGGAATGTAATCAACTTCAGCCAACCTAGCTCCCCATGCGGCTGCTTCATTTCCAGTCATCAGTTTCTTCATGCTATTCACCTTCTCTAGTTGTTTCAATAGCTTTCAATGGGCATTCCTGAGCGCAAATTAAGCAACCTTTGCAGTTTTCATAATCAACTACTGGAAAATTGTTCTCCCATTTTATTGCACTCTCAGGGCAATAAACGTAGCATAACCTACAACTTTTGCACTTCTGATAATTTATAACTGGTTTAAACACTCTCCAAGTTCCTGTTTTCTTAAGGTAGCTGTTTGCAACAAAGGATATGACTGGAGTGCTAATCTCAGGATTGTCGTACTCTATCTCTACAACTTTAACTTCAGGTTCTAAACTTCTTATTTTTTCTATTTTAACTTCTTGTACTTTGTTGTAACCAACAGTAGCCGCAAGAACGTTCTTTCTTATAATCTCTTCACTAATTCCAATTTGTTCTAGCTCTTCCTTTACTGCTTCCTCTAAGTACTTTTGCTTTATCCCAACGAGTTTTGTTGCAACTCCTGCAATTAAGGTGCTAAGTATTGGTCTCCCTAGTGTTTCTAGTGCTATTTGAGTTAAGTCTTCCACAATTACTTTCTTTCCAATCCTTTCTTCGAAGTGCTTCTTGTTTTTACTAGAGTTTATGAACACTATGCTTTCTTTACTTACTCCCTTCGTTGGGTCTGTTTGCTTGTCTAACAACAACGTTTCGTCCGAAATTAACAATATATCTGGATCAAAAATATATCCTCTTTCTAGTATTGGTTCTTCGCTTATAACTGTAAATGCTACAACTGGAGCTCCTCTTCTTTCAGCTCCATATATCGGAAAGTCTTGAGCATAAAGGCCAGACAAGAATGCAGCTGTTCCTAAGATTCTTGAAGATGTTTTCATTCCTTGTCCTCCTCTTCCATGAAACCTTACTTTTATCATTTGTCCAATAGTTATAAGCCCATCTTATGTTATAAACTTTTCCTCTTAAGCGGGTTGCAAAGTTCTTAACGAGTTAATCTAAAACAAAAACTTAAATATCCTCATAATAAATATTTTTCGTTCTTTTATTTGTGCAACAAAAAATTAGAGTACTTTTCATAATTTCTTTTGAAGTTAAGATTTCCAGATTAGCCCAAGTATACTACCAATCAACGACAGAATTGAACCTATGAAAAATCCCCATAAGGTAGGATATGCCAATAGAGAAGTAACTAACACTATTGTTGAACCTATCCTAACTTTACTTACATCAGAAGAATAAATTAGAATAACTCCGATCAGTTCTAATCCAAGCAGAACTATAGTAACAAATATCCAAACTAATGGGTGCATGGGAAGACCAATAAAGCTTCCAACTCTCCTGTGAATTGTGATAAACAAGGGGACCATGAAAACTCTAAAGGCAAAAATTAAGGCTTGTACTACAAATCCTGCTAAGACTAACGCAAACGCTAAAATTGGTTTTTCTTCGCTTTTTTTAGCTTGGCTTTCTGCAGTTTTCTCGTTACTCATAGTTTTTTATTTTAGGATCGAACTATATTAACATAACGTATGATTCGTCCATTGCTCAAAAACAAAGGTTTATTTAGTCCATTATTTTAACTTTCGTTGCAATGTTAGTCGTGTCAATTTCTCATCGCAATGACTTCGATGGAATAGCCTCAGCTTCATTGGTAGTTAGGTATGCTTCCGTTATAAACAGCCTTCCTTCTCTCGTTTCATTGAAAGACTACGGCGACAAAGAAAAAGTGGTTGACGATAGGTTATTGAGTCTTACTGATGCCTCTTTCATAATTTCAGACTTATCTACAAACGTTAAAGAGATAGATGAGATAGTAGAAAGAATAAGAAAACTAAAAGCTAATCGAAACAATATAATTTGGGTTGATCATCATCAGACCACAGAAGACATAAAGGATAAGTTAAGTAGTGTTGTTGACGCTCTTCATATTCGAGAAGGTGAAGTAACAGCCACAGAAGTTGTTTTTGATGTACTTTACAAACAAAATGGAATTGAAGACGAATATGCAAAGAGGTTAGCAAATCTTTCTCATCAAACAGACATGTGGAAGTTTGAAGAATCTGTAAGCTGGGATTTGGTAGAACTTGTTTCTTACCTTAACTATTTAGACTACGATAGCTCTTTGAGGCCTTGGCTAACTGGGTTTGTATTCTACTTAGCTGGAAAAACTAAGAACATTAATTTAAACAATCCTCTCAACGAAGAGTACAAAAGGATGCTAGAAGTTTTTAGGAAAAAGAAAGAAGAATCGCTTCAAATAGTAGAAACTTCTTTATATCAATTTGAAGTAAGCAATGTGAAGTTCGTAGTTGCATGGAGCCCCAGAATACTCTATAGTTCTATTGCAGCAGATTATCTCATGAAGAAAATAGATGCTGACGTTTTTATCATAGTTAAGGAAGATGGCAACGCAAGTGTAAGGCGAAAGAACGAAAAAGTTAACTGTGCAGAAGTTGCTAAGGTCTTTGGCGGTGGTGGCCACGTTTACGCCAGCGGAATGTCTGTGAGTCGAGAAAAAGTTCCAATTAGTAAGTATCCAGACTATGCCAGACTTATAGAAAATAAGCTAAGAGAAAAATTCAACGAAGTTAGCATTCTACTTTGAACTTTTAACTAAAGATCAATGAGAAAGGTGATTTCTGATGTTCTCTGTACTAGACTTAATTTGTGGTGCAGTTTTCATAAGGGTAGAACGTATGATAAAAAGAATAAAAAAGAAACCAGATATTGTTTTTCTTACTAGTAATTTAGCTATAGGCGGTTACACTGATTACAGCCTTTTAGTAGGGAAAGTTGACTGCATCCTTGATCTTAGAGAAGAAGCTGCATCTTTAGAAGATCTTGCAAAAAAACTTGGCTTTGAGTACTTAAAGGTAGGCATAAAGGACGGTGGTTCTCCTACGTTAGAACAAGCTAACCTAATAGTTAGTTGGATTGAAGATAAGCTAAAAAACAACAAAAGAGTCTTAGTTCACTGTAACTTAGGAAGGGGAAGAGCTCCATTAGTGGCTTGCATCTTTCTAAGCAGTAAGGGGCTCTCGTTAAACGATTACTTAAATTTAGTTAAGCGTAAAAGAAAATACGTTTACTTTAGTCGCGAGCAACTTAAGACTCTGAAACAACTGTGTCATTAAAAGTTATATCTCATTTCTAAGATTATTCCAAAGTTTAGTTCTATTTGAAATTCTTTAAAGTTGCATTATTTAAAAGAACTTATTTTTTTCATTCAGAGTCCTTTAATTTGTAGAGTTTTTCGCTTTTCTTTCCTTCAACAGTTTCTACTAACCCTAAGCTCAAAAGTTCAACAAGTTTCGCAGAAACAGTTTTTCTGGAAGCTTTACCTCTTACTTCTTTAAGCTTATTAGTTAGTTGAGATACGTTTAGTGGACCTTCTGTCATTAATATCTCAACTATATCTTTGGCTAATTCTCCAGCTTTTAAACTTCTCGAGAGAAGCACAATCTTCTTCGAAGAATTGTATGTTAGTGAACTCATAGTTAAAATATTTCTTATGATAGCTAGTTCTTTTAACAATAATACATTAGTTTCTTTTTCTTTTCGTAGCTCGTCTTCTAGCCAATTTATTTTTTTAACGAGCTCATTTATCCTGTCTTCTAGAGAAGTATCGCCCATTACGAATAAGCTCACCTATCTCTTGCATCTTTACTTCTGGCATTATTGTTCTGGCAATTTCTTCAGATAAAGGTTTCGGTAAGCCCTGGTCGCTCAGTATTTTTAGTATTTTACTCTTCATCCTGTTGTTTTTATACTTTATGTAGTAAAAATTTATAAGAAACCACACAAAAAAAGGTGCTATGCTAACTACAGTAAGGAGTATCTCAAAAGCAATAGAAACCTTCTGTAGTGTTTTTCTCATGTTCTTTCTAAGTAGTACTCAGCCATTTATTCTGAACTTTCATAAGTTTTTGGCCTTCGAGTCTGACTTGCTAGAAGCTTAAAGATATCACTTGGACTAAGAAACTGACTTTTTACAAGGTCAATTGCGTCTTCTTCCTTTATACCTGCAACAACAAGCTCCTTATAAAATGCGGCTATTGCTTTTGCTTTTTCTTTTGCTTGTTCTTCAGTCATAGTTGTAGTCATAAGTTCTTTAAGAGGGCCAACAATGTCTTTTAATAGACCAGGCACTTCTTCTCTTACAGTTTTTAGAACTTCTTTTAGTTCTTTTATTTCAGCTTCTTCTGTCTCGTGTTCTTTACAACATTTTTCTTCTTCTGTCATCTTCTTCACTCAAAGTTTTCCCCTTCAGGTATGCTTATAAAACTTGTGTAACTTTTTACTCAACTTCTAACTCATTTTAAGGAGAATGCTAACTTCACAACAGTCATTGCGTGCTATTAAGCCTTTATTCTACAGTTGCTAGATGCCGCATAAAAAGGTTTAAAAAACCATTAACAGCAAATAGCTTCTGATGAAAAAGGCAAATTTAAAATTCTATGGGTTGCTCATAGCCATAACGATTATAGTTATGGCGCTATTCTATTATAAGCAGTCCATAGTAAACCTCATCCCCAGTCTACCAATTTCCTTTCAAGTTGATAGGGGCATTATTTACCAAATCATACTAACTGCTGCAATATTTTACGTTGTCTACTTGATTATTTCGCATCTTATTTCATCTGCAGTAATAAAAGCAGGCGGCAAACAAGGA
>JAAOZO010000022.1 GCA_011605715.1 Nitrososphaerota archaeon
GAAGCCATAAGAGAAATGAACTTAGTTAATCCAACGTTTGCTGTATTCCTTGGAGACTTAGTAGAAACACCTTCAATTTCTTCTGCGTGGAAACTTTTCTTGGGCTCTTACTTAATGTCAAGTGTTCCAACGTACGTTGTTTCTGGAAATCACGAATTCGAAGGAGTAGGAATTTCTGACATCTATCAATCAATCTTCGGACCCTTAAATTACACAATTAGGATAGGAGACTTTCAGCTAGTAGTCCTTCCGACTGACTCTGATGGCTGGATAAGGGAGAAGTATATTGCATGGGCTGATGAAGTTCTTTCGAAGAGTAACGCTAGCTTCAAGATACTTGCATTCCATCATCCGTTGTTTTCTCCTTCTATAAAAGATAATGGAAGTGCAGTATTTTACGTAAGAAACGAAAACGAAATTGATGAATTAGCAGCTTCAAATGCTATTTATAGTTCCTTTAGACCTCATCTTAATGAAACTAAACTCTTGTTGAAAGTTATTGTTCAGAGAAACGTAAGACTAATCTTGTCAGAGCACATCCACACAGACTTAAACGTTCTTCTTGTTGATGGTTATGGAAATAAGCACTACTTCATTTCTCCAGCGGCAATAGCTTACGATGTTGCTGACTATGACATAAGGGGCTACAAGATACTAACCTTGTATTCTAATGGTTCGTTGAACGAAGCTAGCTTGTACTACAGTGGAACCGGAATGTTCAAGTACCCTAACTCAATTCCAATTGATTCTGGAGAAAAAGTTCTTCCATACAAAATAGGATATCTAAAGTATTACTACACAAATAACGATGGAATGCACCATGTAGTATCTTTCTTTTCTAAGAATGAACTTAATGAAAAATTTGAAAACATAAGAATAACTTTTCTTTTGCCTAAGGATAAGCCGATTAGTAGCTATAGTTGGAGCCCGTTTAAGCCTAGTTTCTCTGTATTTAACTCAACGAACTACTACGTTGTTAATGTTGCTAACGTAACACTACCTCCAAAGAGTACTTTTCATCTAACAATTTATGACGTTGAAGATAGCTCTAAGCCGAAAGGAAACTTCTTTGGTAACGTTTCGTTTAACGAAAGATTTTCAATAGTTAACTTTAAAGCATACGATGAAGGATGGGGAGTTGGAGAAGTTAACTTTTACTTCTCAACAGACAACAGCACATGGAAACCTGCAAATCTAGTTGACTTAGTTCCTTTGTCAAACTCAACTTGTGTTTATAAAGTTTGGACAAACGTAACTTCAGACCAAATTTCTGGAGGAACAAGACTTTATTTAAAAGCTGATGTGAGCGACGTAGCTGGTAACAAAGTAAGTATATACAGCCTATTTCCAGCTAAAAAGCAAGAACAACCGCCTCAACAAGTAACCCAGCCAAGCTTTCCAACAGAAGTTATAATCGTTGGAGTAATAGCAGTAATAGCCGTTATAGCTTTTGTTTACTATTTCGTAAGGAAGAGATAATAGTTCTTATTTTTTTAAGCTTAAACTCTTTGCTCTTTGGTACTCTAAGCTGTGCTTTTCAATTTCTTCTAAGATTCCTTTGTTTGAACCCGCAAACTTATCTAAAACGCTTAAATATCTAGCCAGTCGTATTGTGTTTGGGTCTATCTTAACTAACTTTTTTCCATCAACTAAGACGTAGTGTTCTCGTTCCACCTTTTCACCAAGTATATACTCAGCTTCGTTTACTGCTGCATGAAGTTGAAAGCAATGGGGGCTTCCATCTATTGTTACTACAGTTATACTTTTTGGAGAAGAACTGCGAATCATTGAAGCAATTTTTCCATAGCTTGCTGAGCATTCGTTTTCTGGAAAATAAGTTAAAACTGTTTTCCCCTTTGTTAAAGCTCTCCACAACTTAGGATTTACATACTGAAGGCACTCGCTTACTATAAGAAGATGTTTCCCCTTTAAACATGGGGTTTTTACCCAAGTTTCCATTAGCTTCATTAGTTGCCACCTTTTAGATACTTTTCAAGGATTAAGTACACGCACAATGAACCACACATCGTACAAGAAGTTACAGAAGAAGCTCCAAATTGCTCATGTATTGTTTTTGCACGTTTGCTGTCGTAGGAAAGATTAAACATTTCTTGCCAGTTTAACTTTGCTCTTGCCTTAGACATTTTCATGTCTTTTTCTTTAGCTCTTTCGCCCAACTTAACAATGTCTCCAGCATGTGCTGCAATTTTTGCTGCTATGAGTCCTTCCTTCACTTGCTCTGCGTTTGGTAAGGAAAGATGTTCTGCTGGAGTTAAGTAGCATATTAAGTCTGCACCTTCAGCACTAGCTATAGCGGCTCCAATTGCAGAAGCAACATGATCGTAACCAGCAGCTACGTCTGTGACTAAGGGACCTAAGACGTAGTAAGGAGCGCCACCAGTAAGAGCTTTCTCAAGCTTTACGTCAGATGCGATCTTGTCTAAAGGCATGTGACCAGGACCCTCTATCATAACTTGTACTCCTCTACTCCATGCCCTCTTAGTTAGTCTTGCGTTGTTTACGAGCTCAGCTACTTGAAGTTCGTCGTGAGCATCAGCTATGCTTCCAGGCCTTAAAGCATCACCTAAGCTTAAGGTAACGTCGTATTTCTCGGCGAGTTCAAGCAAGTAATCAAAGTTAGAGTAAAGAGGATTTTCCTCGTTGTTATGTAACATCCATGCAGCTAGTATTGCGCCCCCTCTACTTACAATACCTGCAAGTCTTGAGCTAGTCTTTAGTTTACCTACAAGCTCTTTCGTTATTCCAGTATGAACAGTAATGAAGTCAACCCCATCCCTTAGATGCTTTTCTATTGTGCTGAAGATTTCGTCCTCGGTCATGTAAACTACAGCGCCTTTCTTCTTAGCTGTTTCAATGCTAGCCTGATAGACTGGAACAGTTCCAAAGGGAACATTCGTAATTTTTAGAAGCTTTCTTCTAATTTCATCAAGGTCGCCCCCAGTGCTTAAATCCATTAAAGTATCTGTTCCGTACTCAATTGCAACCTTAACTTTTTCCAACTCAAGGTCTAAATTAACATAGGTTGTAGAGGAACCAACGTTAACGTTAACTTTTGTAGTAAGGCCTTCCCCTATGCCAACTGGCTTTAGCTCTCGGTTAACGTTTCGAGGAATAATTACTGTGCCACGAGCTATTCTTTGCCTTAGATTTTCGACCTCTATACCTTCCTCTTTAGCGACTGCCTCCATTTCCTTTGTTTTAGAGCCTCTTTGGGCTACTTTCATTACGGTTGACATCTTAGCTCATGTTTTGAAAAAACATGTTTATAAACATGTTTCTAATCAACTGAGATTAGAATGAAGACACCAGTTGCTTTAACGATAGCAGGAAGTGACTCTGGAGGGGGAGCAGGAATACAAGCAGACCTAAAGACTTTTTCTATGCTAGGAGTACATGGAGCGTCTGTTGTAGTAGCAGTTACTGCACAAAACACACAACATGTGAAAAGGATCTACGAGATTCCTTCGGAAGTTGTAGAGGAACAAATAAAGGCTGTTCTTGAAGACATCGAAGTTAGTGCAATAAAAACTGGAATGCTCTATAGCACAAAAATAGTTTCAACAGTTACAAAAACATTGAAAGATTGCAGGTGTCCATTGGTTGTAGACCCAGTTATTTTAGCTAAGGATGGAACTCAGCTCCTAAAGGAAGAAGCTATCAAAACAGTAACGAACGAACTCTTTCCAATTGCAACAATCGTTACTCCAAACATACTAGAAGCTGAGAAACTAACTGGAATTTCAATAGAAAGCATTGACGATATGAAAGTAGCTGCAAAAAAGATTGCGGAAAGCTATAACATTAAAGCTGTAGTTATAAAGGGTGGGCACTTAAGTAGCAACGAAGCTGTCGACGTACTCTACTACAAGGGAGAATACAAAGAGCTAAAGACAAGCAAAATACCTACTAAGAACACCCATGGTACAGGGTGCACTTTCTCAGCAGCTATAACTGCTGAGCTAGCTAAGGGGAAAGAAATTCAGGAAGCTGTTAGGATTGCCAAGCTCTTTGTAACTCAAGCTATTGCTTACAGCTTAGATGTTGGCAAAGGTCAAGGTCCAGTAAACCCTACTTCTTGGCTTCAGCTTCCAGCTGAAAAATACAACGTTCTAGAAAACATGGGTAAAGCAATTGAAATTTTGGAGAAAAACAACGAAGTTGCTAATTTAGTGCCAGAAGTTCAAATGAACTTAGTAATGAGTTTACCAAAGCCATACGCAAAAAGTATAGAGCACGTAGCAGGAGTTCTAGGAAGGATAGTTAAGGTTGGAAACAAAGTTAAGGCTTCTTCGCCACCAAGCTTTGGCGCTTCTTGGCATATGGCTAGAGCACTACTGAAAGCTATGGAGTTCGATGAAAACATTAGAGCAGCTATGAACATTAAGTACAGCGAAAGTATAGTAGGTTTTATTAGGTCTATTGGATTATCAGCTGTTTCATATGAGCGTAGTGAGGAGCCTTCAGAACTAAAAGAAAAAGAGGGGAGAAGTGTACCATGGCTAGTAGAAAAGGCAATAAAGAAATTTGGAGGAGTTCCAGACGTAATTTGTGACCTAGGAGATTGGGGTAAAGAACCAGTACTTTATGTATTTGGGAAAGATGCTGTTGAAGTTGCGAACAAAGTAGTTAGGATAGCAATGAACAAAGAGGTAAGTTGAAATGAACGAACTACCAAGACTTGGAAAACTTCCTCCAGATGTGTTTGATGAAGTGATATACCCAAACCTAGGATTAGTTGGTCCAGAAGTATTGGTTAAACCAAAGCATGGAGTTGACGTAGGTGTAGTTAGCTTAGGAGACAACGTTCTAATTGTTAAGAGTGATCCAGTGTTTGTTGTTCCTGAGTACGGATGGGAAAGAAGTGCATGGTTTGCTGTACACATACTAGCGAGCGACGTTTCAACATCTGGAGTTGCACCGAAGTACCTAGCAATAGACTTAAACCTTCCACAGAGTATGAAGAAAGAGGAGTTTGTAAAGCTTTGGAAGGGCATTCACAACGAGTGCGAGAAGCTTGGAGTTGCAATAGTTACAGGCCATACTGGAAAGTATGAAGGCATCGATTATCCAATGATAGGTGGTGCTACGATGTTTACAGTAGCACCAAAAGATGGCTACGTAACTACAGAGATGGCAAGACCTGGAGATAAAATAATAATGACAAAGGGTCCTGCAGTAGAAGCTGCAGGGATACTTTCTACGATGTTCCCAAAATACATCGAAGAAAGACATGGAAAAGAATTTGCTCTGAAGGCGAGCGAACTTTTTTACTTACAGAGCGTAGTAGAAGATGCATTAACTTTAGCAAAGATTGGCTTAAGAAGTGGTGTAACTTCAATGCATGACGCAACAGAGTATGGAGTATGGGGTGCTTTGCATGACGTAGCTAAAGCCAGCCAAGTTGGAATAAGAGTGTTTAAGGAGAAGCTTTTCATAAAGGAAGAAGTTAAGGAAGTACTTGATGCATTTTCAGAGCTTACTGGTATTGAGGCTGATCCGTTCGCAGCCATAAGTGAAGGAACGTTGATAGCAACAGTAAAGCCTCGAAAAGCCAACGAAGCTGTTTCAATGCTAAAAGAGAAAGGGATTGATGCTGAAGTAATAGGCGAAGTTACAGATAAAGTTGAGGAAGTTGTACTTGTAGAAGGTGGAGAAGAAAGAAAAATAAAAAGGCCTGAGCAAGATCCTTTTTGGCATATCTTCTTTAAGACTATTGAACTACTCAGCAATGCTAAATGAATCTCATTTTAGAATTAAATTGGAAAAGGCTTATAAGTTATGAAGTTTAAGTTCAATTGATTTATAAGGGGAACATTCAAAGTAAGAGCAAAAGTATGGAACTTTTATGAGAAATTAAGGGAAGCCGAAGTTGAGCTTATTGTTGATAG
>JAAOZO010000195.1 GCA_011605715.1 Nitrososphaerota archaeon
CGAAGCAAAAAGGATTGGGTCATATCTTCCAGTACTAGGAAGAGCAAACCAACCTTGAACTCTTGTCCAGTATGTGAACAAATACTGTAAACTTAACCCAAGCCAAAAAACGGGCATAGAGATACCAACTAAAGAAAAAAGCCTTGAAGCATGGTCTTCAATCTTGTTGTTTTTTAGTGCACTAACTATTCCAAGAGGAATTCCAATTAGCAATGTTATGATAATACTTACGATTGTAAGTTCAACTGTTGCAGGGAAGAATGTGGCAATTGCATCTGCCACTGACATATGTCCAGCTCTAGACCAGCCCCAGTTTAATGTTATTAAATCTCTTAAGTAATAAAGGTATTGAATGTAAAAAGGCTTATCTAAACCAAGTTGATGCTTAATTACAGGAATTAAATAAGCGGGAGTTCTCTCTGTTACGTATGCTGCTAAGGGATCAAGCACAACTCTCGAGAGGTAAAAAGTCAGAATAGTTACTCCTAGTACGACAGGCACTAACATGAAGAGTCTTCGTATGGCATACTCGTACAGCTTCATTCTTTTCGAGCCAAAAAATCTAGCTTATTTATAAATCTTTCCTAAAATTTAACAATCTCAAAAATAAAAAAATAAGAAATAAATTTGTAAAGACCCTTTGCAACACTTAGTAGTTGAAGTTGAAGCCAAGGAAATCAATGTCAAAAGTTGGCAATGGCCCTATTGCTCTTATGTCATTCTTGTACTGATCTAAAACAACTACTGTTTGATTTGCATACCATTTGTTTATGTCGATAAGTTGAGGCCACATATCTCTTATTATGTAAGCCATGTCTGCTTGTCCTGAAAGAAGGTCAGTGAGTCGAGTATTAGGGTCATCAACTTCTTTTATGATAACTCTTTCTACTTGAGGATGTATATTTCCGTTTGGTCCTCCCCAGTAGTTTGGATTTCTTCTTAAGGTTACTACTCCAGGAGTCCAACTTTCAAGAATATATGGACCAGTCCCAGCTTCGGCGTGCCTATCCATCCAGTCGTTATGCTTTCCTATTTGCACTCCACCATGGGCTTCCACGTAGGAAGGAGAAACAATAGAAGCAACAGTAAATGCCAATACTTTTGGAAGAGGTGCGTAAGGTCTATCGAGATTTATTCTAACAGTGTAAGTATCAAGAACTTCTATTGGTTTTTGAGCCTTCCATGCGTCGACATCAGCTTGAGTAGCATTTCCTGCCCAGATTTTCTCCATTAAAGCTTCAGCACCTTTTATCGGACCAAGCATCCACGCTGGGCCGTTTGGATCTGCTATTATTATTGCTCTTTCTAATGAGTATTGAACTGCTGTAGCGTTGAATGGAGTACCATCTTGGAAGTATATTCCCTTTCTTAAATGAATTGTATAACTTAGACCATCGCTCGAAACT
Organism: Nitrososphaerota archaeon; assembly: GCA_011605715.1. GTDB lineage: Archaea > Thermoproteota > EX4484-205 > EX4484-205 > JAAOZO01 > JAAOZO01. The sequence continues at coordinate 1,407 of JAAOZO010000195.1, forward strand.
GAGTAATTTTCTGCAAGCCATGGAACAACCGAAGTTGCGCTACTACCATTGAACCAGAATAAAGTTTCATAAACATTCTGAAGAACTTCACCTCCAGAAGTTTCATAATCTACAGCAGGATCAACATACTGAGGCTCTCCAATAGTTTCAACGTATATTACATCTGGATTTGTCGCGTTCTTTGACTTAGAAATTGTGGCATAATAGTTTCCTGCGAATGCCGGATTATAGTACCATCCACTTAGCCATGTTCTTTGGAATTGAATTCCAACTGGCTGATCAGTCCATATATAGGGTACATCATCATAAACTAATTGTTGAATCTGAGAAATTATTTGAAACCTTTTTGTTTCATTAAACTCCTGAGACTGAAGGTCAACGAGTCTATCAACTTCTGGATTCTTATACCCGGTATCTATTGGAAAAGTTCCCTTTTCACTATGTAAAAACGGAACAAGGTAGTCGTCAGGGTCTATGTAGTCAGGAGCCCACCCAAGGAAGAATATTGGAAGCTTTTTAGCTTCCAACATAGCTAAGTACTGCGGCCAAGCCAATGAAACGACTTCTAATTTTATTCCAACATTTAAGTTGTTTATTGCACTTGCTAAGAGCAAGCAAGATTTTTCTCTAGCAGCATTACCTGTGTTATAGTAGAGTTTAATCGTTATAGGGTTATCTGGACTAAAGCCATAATCTTTTGCTACTGCTTGTAGTAGCTCTTTTGCCTTTGTAAGATTATAAGTGTACTTTGGTATCGTTGGGTCATAACCAAACATTCCCTGAGGGATTGGGCCATTTGGTTGAATAGCACCACCCTTGAGAACTTCCTTTATGTAAGTTTCGTAATCGAAAGCATATGCAAATGCTTCTCTAACTCGTTTATCAGCAAAAATTGCCTTTATTACCCAGAAGCTTTGACTTAAACTTCCCACTGAAACTTTGTGAACACCAGAACTTAAGCTTGTTGTTGTTAAGTTAAAAGAGACAACTTGAGAAGCACCAGAATTAAGAGTAACTTCTTTCGAAAAAACAACAGAACCATCTAAGCTTACATCAACTTTGTATGTACCAGAACCAGTTCCGCTGTTTGTAACAGTTACATTTAGAGCAACTAAATCACCAGGATGTACTGTAGTAGCATTTAAACTTAGGCCAGAAACTTGAAAGTTTGGTTTTGGCCAGAGGAAGTATGCGGCGACTGCAATTACTGCAACGGCGACTATTATTCCAAGCAAATACTCTTTTTTCATTTTACTTCAAAGAGGGCCAAGGCTAGAAATGAATTATATAAGTCTTTCTTATAAAGTGTTAAGAAACCGCCAACTTAAGGCTTGATTCAGCTTTTATTCTAGGACTACGCTTAAAAAAATACAAAATTTTGAGTTTTTGCTTTTAAGTTGACAGAGGATATGCTTTTAACTGTTTGCATTTATTTATGGATCAGCTCTCCCTAAAAAAAGAATTTTTCTATCGTATCTCATAAATGTTTTTAGTTTAATATAAACCAAAGCAATAGATATAAGAGAGAATTGACCTGAAAGCTTTTTTATAAAAATTTAAAAATAAAAAATAAAAAGGAGGAAAAAGAGTTAGGTCTTTGGTTTTCTTAGTGCTAATATAACTGCAACTATAGCTACTAAAAGCGAGAGTATCGAGATTCCATATGCTAAGGTTAACGAAGACTTCAGACTATCAACGCTGGAAGATAAGCTTGCTACTGACGATTCTATGCTAGATAATCTTCCTGATAGTGCGGCTTGCATCGAATTAACTAGAGTTTGGAAGTAAGCGATTGCTGGAATTACTGTAAACGGAGTTGTAAGAGTTGCTGGAATTGCAACTTCTGTACTTGTAGCAATCACTAGTACGCTGTAGGTTCCAGGAGTGAAAGCTCCAGTTGTTTGTGGATCTAATGTAATTGCGTAATTTCCTTCGGATACAAAGCTTGCGTCGCCTTTAGCTACTGTGTTACCAAAAGGATCTGTCACGATGTACTTTACAAATTGAACCTTATTACTTGGGTATGGTTGACCTTTGTAGCTTAAAGTAATGTTTATCCTTGTTTGAAGTCCAGGAACAACTTGCGAGGGAACGGAAGTGCTTAATTCAGGTATTGGCGGGGTTGCTAAGAAAGCAAACTTGTCTGCCTTGTATGGATAATCTCTAAATGCTTTAATTACTGCTTGGTGAGCAGCAAAGTCCGCCTTGTATAAGAAGAAGGGACCAGAAGCAACATAAAAGTGCCCATAAGTTTGATAGAAGTTCTTAAGTGCTTGATACCTAGCAACGGCTTCTTCAGGAGTTATTTGTATACCATAGAGTGCAGCTTCTTTCTTAAGGTCTTCAGGAACATACTTGTTCTGAATAGCCCAGTCTAACCATTTTTCTAAAATGTTTAAACTTGGACCACCTACTAAGTTCATCCACTCAACACCATTTTTCGTTGATTTGTATTCAGAATAAGCAAGTTCACCATTTAGTTCAGCCAATCTAGTTATTGCTATAACATGCCATGGCATGTTTGGCCAACCTATATAGTTGGCTGCTGTTAAGCTTGGATCTATTGGATTAGAGTAGTTGCCGTAGTATTCAATTGTTAATGGATTTAGACTAATGATTCTACTGCCTATAAACCAAGACCTCCAACTCTCAAATCCAGGTTCTGCACTTGGATCATAAAGAGGACTACTTGGATCAACTCTTTCAAAGCCTAAAGCAGGCAAACCTATGAAGTCCTCAACAGAAACTGGGGTTCCATCGTGATACTTTCCTAGGTTTACGTCGTAAACAGCTACTACTTTTGTAGTAGCATAAGTATGTGGTTGAACAAACACGTAAGTATTGTTCTTAGTATCCCAACCGTATATGACATTAGTTGGAACTTCAATTCCACTGTTGTTGACTTGAACGGTGTAGTTGGCTACTCTATTCATCATGTACTTTCCAGTATATGGGTTCATGATAAAGGCATAGTCGTTTATTCCATGCTGAATTAATGCATCGTATAACCAATTGGTCCCAGCAACGGGATTCCAAGGGTCAACGAAAACTTTAAGACTTGCTGCTTTTACTGTACCTCCAGTTTGCCCTACAAATTGTATTGTTCTTGTCCAAATTGGATTGTTGAATCCAGCTCCAAAGTCTACTGCTACTTGTATGTTTGATCTATAGGGAAAGACAGAAATTTGATCCACCAACCAAATTCTTAACGAATCTTTAAGAGCTAACGGAAGACCTTTTGCCATCAGTGCGACCCTTTCAGCATCGTTCGTGTATTGTCCACTCCACAGCTT
>JAAOZO010000216.1 GCA_011605715.1 Nitrososphaerota archaeon
GTCTTATACTCTTCTTGGTAGTGGCGTGCTTGTAGTAACTGTTGATTTTTACATAGACGGTAGCAAAGTGAACAGTATAACAATAAATAATGTCCTTAGTATTACAATAGATAGTGTAGAAGCTGGAAGGTACGATGTTAGAAACACCTACGACTTATACATAGATAACGTTAACATGAACGTTACTGGTAAAGTTACTACTGAGGACTTTGAAGACGGAGTAGACAATTTCTTTGTCGACAGCTATAACTCTGGAGATACTGGTAAAGAAGTAGTTTACTATACGTTTCCTAAGATTTTCTTGACTGCTTACAACAACGATTCTAACAGTTACTTAGTTAAGTTAAGCCTTACCTCTTTGCCTTCTAGTACTGTTAGTGCAAATTTCTGGATTCGTGGCGCTTCTACTTCAACAAGCATTAAAGTTAAGAACTCTGTTGTAATCGCTGGAGAAACTTCTGAAATTTTGTTAAGCGGAAGCTCTTATGCATACTTGTACTTGAATATTACTGCTCCTCTCAGCGCTGCGCTACCTCTGGAATTCCACTTTAACTTTGTTTACAGGGTTCCAAATTCAAATGGTGTAACGGTAACTTATCCTATAGTTGTTAAGTTTGGATAAAGCCATGAAGTCTAAAGATATAGCTTCTTACGTTGTTGTCATACTGCTTATTTCTTTTGCTTTAATTAGCAGGGTTTTCCCTATGCCCTTTAACATCTCCATAGTTTCTGGTAGTTCAATGCTTCCTACTCTAAGAACTGGAGACATTGTTGTTGGTATTTCCACTCACTTAAGTAAGTTTAATGTCAACGATACTGTTATTTGTTGTTTTACTTTTTCGCACTGCATAATTCATAGAGTTGTAAACTTCACGGCAACTTACGTAGTTACTAAGGGCGATAACAATCCTCTTCCAGACCCTCAGGTACCTCTTAAATTTGCTAAGTATAAAGTTGTTTTTGTAGTTCCTTTTGTAGCATGGTTTCTTCCAGTTCTTTTTGCTGTTTCTTTTTATCTTTATTTGAAGAGGAAAGAGGTAAAAGCGTTTCTCATTAGTTTTACTGAAGTTGAGTTTGTTGTATTTGCTGTTTTTCTTTTAATGGATTTAAGCTTTGTTTCTTTAGTTCCAGTAAACTATTTTAGTTTTGCTACGATAGAAAGGCCTTCTGTTGAGCTTAAGGGAATTTGGCTAGTTAATAGAGGAAAAGTTCTTTCCATCAACTACAGTTTAAGTGATGTAAACTTGGTTAACGTTTCTCAATGTGTAGCGTATATTTTTAATAACTCGTTCTCATGCTCTACGAACATTTCTGACTCCTCTTTGCTTGTAACAATACCAAGCGAAGTTTACCTAAAGGCTTACGAGTTTGGAGTTGAAAGAATAAACGTTTCTCTTAAAGTTATCTTGGATAAGGGCTTTCTAATTGGAAACTACAGCTACGTAGTTAACTGGAGACCTCTTGTTCTAAGCGAGTATGCTCAAAACGTTACAGTTTTTAACCCAAACTATATTCTCATGCATACCTCAAATATAACCATTACTTATATGGGCTACGATCCTATTTTTGGAATTCCTGTAATAATAGAAACTAGAGTTCTTCCTCCTATATTAGTTGAGCCCATGAACAATTTTACTATTCATGTTTCTCCCGTGAAAGGTAGCAGTTATGCATATGTTGAATTCACGTATAAGCTTAGGGGGCGAGATATCTTTGAAAGGCGTAAAGTTAGCTTTTGATAAGCATTCATCAACTATAGGCCTGATTTCTGGCTTAGCTTCTTTATTCTACGGGCTATATTTGCTTCTTGTGCTTTTTTTGCCAATCTATACAGTAGACGGCATAATCACTGGTTACGTTTGCTTGTTGCACTACAACTTAAACTACTATGGAAAGCCAATAAAGTTAGATTCCCTTTCTGCTGTGTCGTTGCTTTCAATTCCATTACTTGCGTACTCCTTATTTTCTATACTTGTAGGACTGTTGTTTTTATACGATTACTTAAAGAAGAACGACGTATGCGTTAGCATTAGAAGAATTTTTGGTAATGCTCTAGCTGGAACTGCTATGTCTGGACTTCTCTATGGTTTGCTAAATGTAGTTCTTCCTGTTGAAGTTGGCCAACTTAATATTAATTTAAACACTGTAACGAGTGCTGGCTATGTTTACCTTGGAAGCTCAAGTGTTAGAATTTCACCTTTATCATCTATATTTACTTCTAACTTAGTTTTTCTAGGCTTTACTGCATTCTTCCTTTTTGTTTCAAGTTTAGCTTACGTAATTCTCGTTAAAAGTTGAAAGTATAAATATAGTTACACTTAACGAAGGAGCAAGTTAAAAATGGTTTTCATGTGAACTTATTTTTAATGATGCCAAATAACAGTATTTACATTTAACAACATGTAGCGAAAGAATTATATTATAAAGTATATAAAACTTAGTTAGCTTAGTCTATAGATCTTACAACTTTTAATGGACTCTCAAATTCTTGGTTTATGTATTTCATGTTACTGTTAATGGGCTCCTATGAGTTTTTCATCATCTGTAATAAAAACTAACTTCTTCTCAGCTACAGTTGCTACGTAAGCTACGTCATAAAAAGTTACTTTAATGTTGCAAGCAACTTTAAGGATAATATCTTAGTTTCTAGGTTAAACAACGTTCATCAGAGTACTCATTGAAAAACAGTTTCTAGAACTTTATTTGCCTCGGAAATATCTATGCATCTAGTTAGGAGAACCTCTTTCCATAATGCATTACCAACTTCGTAGAATGTTAGCGTAAGAATGTAATTTTCTTTTAGAAGCTTTAAAGTGTTTTTACCACGTTTTCTTACTAAATTTAGCAAAGCACTAGCGTCAAAAAGGCTCAATTTTCTTCCCTGCTGGTTCTTACTTGTTCTGTTAGTTAGTCTTCCGAAATTTTATGAGTATTCCAGAAGCCTCTTCAAGCGTTTCCTCAACCTTCTTTTCCTCTATCTTCTTAACCTCTTCTTCAAGAGAACGTCTTATTGCTTCGCTT
>JAAOZO010000180.1 GCA_011605715.1 Nitrososphaerota archaeon
TTCCTTGCAGTAAGAAAGTTTGCAGACTAGATCACGTTTGGAGATGGCTTAACTTGTTTCATTTGTTTAACCAAGAGGAAGTAATTAACGTAGTTCAAAAGTTTAGAGGAATGATAGAATGAAGCTTAAGTTAACAGAGCACGTAAACTATCGAGAAAGGCTTAAATAGTAGCTATTTATACTTTACGCTTCATGTCTAATGCATTAGAAACTAATACAGTTTATAACTACATAGATCAAAATCTTAACAAATTTATAGCGCGAATTCAAGAGTTTGTGAGACAACCAAGCATAAGTGCTGAGAACAAAGGTGTTCAGGAGGCTGCAAAGCTGCTTGCAAGTTACTTTGAAAAAATTGGTTGCCAAAACGTAGAAATTGTTCCAACAAAAGGTCACCCCATCGTGTATGCTGAGCTTAATTCAAAAGCAAAAACAACCTTACTAGTTTATATGATGTATGATACACAACCAGTCGACGGTGAAAAGTTTTGGATTTCCCCGCCATTCGAAGCAAATATAGTTCCATTGGACTTACCTTCTGGAAAAGTTAGTGCTTTAGTTGGAAGAGGTAGCGTAAACAGCAAAGGGCCACTTGTAACTTTCATAAACGCAGTAGAGGCCATAGTTAACACTATCGGTAAGCTTCCAATAAACCTTAAGTTCATAGCAGAAGGAGAAGAAGAGCTTGGTAGTCCACATCTTCCGGATTTTGTTAACGAGTATAAGGATAAGCTTAAAGGTGCGAAGGCAACAATATTCCCAAGCTTCCTAGAAGATACTTGGGGTAAAGTAAAGCTTTCCCTAGGAAACAAAGGAATAGTTTATTTCGAGCTCGAAGCTAGTGGTAAGAATTGGGGGAAGGGACCAACAGAGTTTGATATTCACTCCAGTAATAAAGCTTGGATTGATAGTCCTACATGGCGACTAATAGATGCTCTTTCAACAATGGCGAAGGATAATGGAAGACTGATAACGATTGATGGATTTTATGATGACGTTGCTGAGCCTTCTGAAGAAGATAACGAGTTATTGAAAGAGTTAGCAAAAAGTTTTGAGCCAGAAAAGATAAAAGAAACGATTAAAGTTAAAGAGTTTATCTTCGACGAAAAAGATAAGTACAATCTTCTCAAGAAGTTTCTTTTCAGCACAACTCTTAACATAGATGGTATTTGGTCTGGCTATACTGGTCCCGGATCAAAAACAGTTCTTCCACATAAGGCAACATGTAAAGTTGACGTTAGGCTAGTTCCAAATCAAAACGATCCTAATAAAATAATTTCGTTGGTAAGGCAACACTTGGATAAACATGGCTACAAAGACATCGAAATAAGACAACTAAATGGCTACAAGTGGAGCAAAACAAGCGTAAAGCATCCAGTAGTGCAAGTGGCGATTTCTTCAATACGTTCATTTAACAAGAGTATTGAAATCTGGCCTCTAACCGCAGGAAGCGCGCCAATGTACTTGTTCAACGACGTCTTAGAAGCACCTGTTGTTCACCTAGGCTTAGGGCATGGTGCCAGAGCTCATAGCCCAAACGAGTATATTGCAATTAAAGGAAACAAATATGTCTCTGGAGTAGATACTGCGCATAAGCTTTTTGTGAAATTTCTCTTTGACTTTGAGTCGTGGTAGTATTTTAGTTTTCTAATTGTGATTACGAAAAAATTAAGTTTTATGTTTTTTGCTTTACTGATAGCTATTTGATATCTACCTCTAAGTTAATCTCTAAGTTAGAAGGTACAACGCACAAAGTCTTTCTATAACCTCTGCAATTCTTTCAATCACCTCTCCTGGTATTCCAACGATCATTTCTTCATTGCTAAGATCAGAGCGTTTTCGCGATTGTTCTTGAGGAATCGTTGCATTTACTTGACCTTTTCTGTATGGTAAAGCGGTAGCATAAGCGCAGAAGGAACAAAGAATCTGGAATGGCAGTTGAATTTCAATACCTGTTTGGTAATTACTTGCATTTAAAATCACTAATGCTTGATGAGGTGTCAGCTAAAACTTGAAAATTACTTTTAAACTGTACTCTTAACGTTATTTGTTTAATTCTTTCCATAATGTTACTATAAGTATTGCTCCAGAAAGTATACTAGCTCCAATCGTCCAAGCTAATACTAGCTGGACCGAATCGAAACAATAAGCTTTGTAATTACTACACGCTATCAGAAACGAATGACTGACCTGCAATTTTGGCTCACTGTTATCTTCAGCGCAATAGAGATAGAGTTCATAGTACTGAGTCTTGCTACTTGGTATTATCAACCAGAAGCAACGAATGCTCATAACTGCATCATATAAATCTGTGATTCCAAGTAGCTGTTCCCCCTCAGAAATTACAGCATCCGTAAATCTGTTTGCGTTGGTAATCGCTCCATAATACTCTTCAAGGTCGTCAAGAACTCTTTGCTTAAGCGTCATTAGTTCTTCCACAGATCGTAGTATACTTCGTGAAAGTTTGTCATAAAATCTTTGTAAGACTGCACGTTCAAGCAGTAGTAGTTCAAGCGTAATGAGAAATGGCAACGAACTACGTGGAGGCAAATCAGAGTACAATAACTCTTCAGCAGGATCCCCTTTTCCATGTAAGTCAATTCCACTACGGCGAGAGAGCAACACCAGTCCATCCTTTCTCGTGCAAAAGTTGTGAGACAATACCTCATCTATTATCTCCGGTTTTATTGGAAATTGAGATCTGTCAATAAAAAGTAAACGTACAATATCTTCCTTGCAGTTATTGCCAATGGCTTCAAGTGAGTGCTTAGGTAAACGTACAATAGTTACAGGAAAGGAGTATCCTGACCAAGTATTTTTTCCTTCTATTTCTTGAATAAAGGAGACAAGAGCATGAAATATTACCATCCTCAAACTGTCTTCCGTATAAAAGTCAAGCCATCTGTTCCACTGTACTGCGTTAAGTGGTTGAGTTGGCGTCGGACACCAAACTTCAAGCAATGCTGCGCCAGATCTATGAGTTAGCAAGTAAACATCAGCATAGGTTGGCGAATAATTAGATGTATTCTTAAATAAGATCCTCCCAATGGGTTGGCGCGTCATACGACGCGAATCGACATAAGTTTTACCTAACAAAAGTTCTTCAACCTCTGTAAACATTCTGATGTAAGCACTAGATCTTTCTGGTGGAATTTGATCAAATTCTGAAGATAATGAGCCAAGGTCTTTTAATGATTCTTTCAATTGGACGGTGAAGTAT
>JAAOZO010000223.1 GCA_011605715.1 Nitrososphaerota archaeon
ACAACAAGAAGAATTCCATTCTTACCTGCAATTTGTTTTGCTTTCTTTAAATACTTTATATGGCCTATATGAACTATATCGAAGACTCCTGAAGCAACCACTACCTTCTTTTTTCTCATAGCTTATAATCTCAATACTGAACAAAGGAATTAAATAAAGGTTCTTTTCAAAAAATGTAAGTTTAGCTTCAGAGAAAAGTTTAAATTTCATGGTTCATAAAAACGCCACAGGGCCCGTAGCTCAGCATGGCAGAGCAGCAGGCTCTTAATACAGGCTAAGTGAAGAGCAACCTGTCCGTCGTGGGTTCAAATCCCACCGGGCCCGCCTTTAGAAGCTAGCAAAAGTTGCAAGAAACTTTCTGGCAGTTAAGATAGTAGAATTAATGTTTTTAGAGATGGGAGAAGCGTAACCTTGAAGATTAGACGAATCTGAAACATAATATTTTGCTTTGCTATGCTAAACATATCTTTAATTTTCGATAAGATTTTTCTAGTCTTCAGCTCGTGATAAAGTTCACTTAACAACTTCACCCTTTGAAAGGATATACTAGTTTCAGTACTTTGAAAGAAGTTTCCTAAGTTCTTGACCTTTTTCTTTCCAAAAGTTGTATAGTATCCTTATATCGGTTCCAAGACTAAAGTCTTTAACGCCCAACTGTATGTACTGTTCTATTAACTTAAAGTTTAAATCGCTTAACTCCACTCTTGGACGTTTACCCATTTCTATTGCAGTCTTTATGCACTTTAATTCTGCTTCTTTTACCTTAGGATTGTCTAAGGCCCAAGAAGTTTCAGGTGAGCCAGCAAGACCTATGCTTAGGCTATAATCCCATGGACCAAACTGCACCATATCAACGCCTTGAACTGAGAGAATCTCTTCTAGTTGATCGATAGCACTTTTCTTTTCTATCATAAATGCGACCACTATATCTTCGGCGTACTTTCTGTACTCAGATACCGTAAATTTATCGAAAACGTATCCTCCAACTCTAAAATTTCCAATACCCATGATTCCTTCTGGTTCTAGCTTAACAGATTTTATTGCTTCCTCAGCATCTTTTACGTTTCTTATGTCTGCGAAAAGAAAGTTCTGTATTCCTGATTGCAAAGCTTTTGTTGCAATATAGCTTCTAGGTACCGCATCAATCTTTATCATAGAAGACATGTTGTACAATTCACATGCTCTAGCAATATTTTCCAGGTCGTACAAGGTCCATGGAGCATACTCTGCAACAAACTCAACGTAATCGAAGGCTTCAGTTTGGCCTAATAGTTCAACAATTCCAGGCCACGAGCTTAGAACACGCGTCCCTAAAGTAGGCTTTCCTTCTTTTATTAACTCTCTTAACTTATTCTTCTTTAACAAATTTATCACAAGCTTTTAGAATCTAGTGTTTATTTAAAAGCTTTTATTGAGCCGTATCAAGTAAAGCTATAGAACAACCTAGAAATATCTAAAAAAACAACGTTAGTAAGAGTTCCTTTAATGAAAAACTAAAGTGCGTTTTAGAGGATAAGAACTTATAGAAGCTTCACGAGTAAATTACTACTAAAAGGATATCGTTAAGAAAAATTGATTTTTCTTTTTCATGAAATTTTCTACGTAGTATCAGACTATCGCTACATTTTTAGCTTACATGCTTTGCTCGTCTGCAAAAAGTTAACTAAGATAAAACAACTAATAATCTGATTACAACCTAAGAAACAATTTAGACAAGTTGTGAAGAGTAAAATGTTTACTAAACTTTTAACTAGACACTTTGTTTATGTGTTAGAAGTTGATGAAAATAGAAATCCTATTAATCTTTTAATAACATTAGTTATTCTAGCAAAAATAGCTGAAGGTGGGCCGGGCCAGATTTGAACTGGCGACCTTCTGCTTTGACCGTTATTGGTTTATCAGACAGACGCTCTAACCAAGCTAAGCTACCGGCCCGTGATTAAGAAGTGAGTTTTGCGTTTTTAAATTTTTCTTTTGGAAACTACGTTCTGTTAACTTAAAGTCCTATAAAAGATTACTTCTTATGAGCGAGTAAGATCTTATAAGAAATCTAAAGCCCTGTTCCAAATTAAACTTGATCCTTCTCGATTAAACGAGTTGTTCTTCACAACTAAAGTTGAGAGATTCTCGCTTCTGGGGGGAATTCATTGCTCAATTGTTCATATGCAGTTACCGCGCCTTTCATAGCTTGTAGCACATAATTTCTTAGACGGAAATATTATCCACTAGAAGATTTCACAGTTTTTGTGGAATATTTTAAAAAATAAACTTTATTGAGTGCGAAGAATGACCTTTATTTTAGAAAATGAATATTAAGGGCAAAAACTCTCAGAAAACTTTAAATTTGTCTCTATATAAAGTTTATAAATAGGACCGTAGTGCTTAAATCAAATTGATTCCGTCGTTACCGATTGGACAAAAGAAACCAACTGTCGAAATAGAGAACGTCGTTGCCTCTGCAATCCTAAACCAAAGAATCAATCTGTTTGACATCGTTAACTCATTTGACGAGTCGGTTATAGAATACGTACCTGAACAATTTCCAGGTCTCGTTTTTCGTTTGAAAAAACCAAAAACAGCAACTTTAATATTTAGCTCAGGAAAGATGGTATGTACTGGAAGTAAATCAGAAAAACAAGCGATAAGAGCGATATATAGAGTTGTGGAAGAGTTGAAAAAAGTAGGAATACCAATATATAACAAACCAGAAATAACTATACAAAACATAGTTGCATCTGGATCTTTACCTGGAAGAATAGACCTTGAGAAATGTGCATATACACTAGAGCGAACAATGTATGAGCCTGAAGAATTTCCTGGCCTAATATATAGGATGAAGGAACCAAAAGTAGTTCTTTTGCTCTTTGCAAGTGGGAAATTTGTTTGTACTGGAGCAAGAAAAGAAGCGGATGTAAAACAAGCAACAGAAAACCTATACAAACAACTTTCTGAACTGAATTTACTTTACTAAATAAATGAACTTCTAAAAA
>JAAOZO010000252.1 GCA_011605715.1 Nitrososphaerota archaeon
GAAATTGTGATCTTTGGAACAGCACTACCAGCGTGGACTTCAAGGTGGTAAAAAGATAATATGTGAAAGTCAAAAAAGTTTTTATCTTTATTTTTTATTTTTTCTTTATTATGCTCGTCTTACTTTGTAATGCTAAAAGTTAATGCGCAAGAAGAAGTAAATTATCTTTCACTTTTTAGTTCGATAGATCAAACAAGAATAGAGCGTATAACAAAAGATTTAGCCCAGTTTGGTTCTAGAGTAGTTGGATATGCCGGATACTATAAAGCCTCAAATTATGTCTTCAACGAACTCACTAAGTTAAACAATACTAATGTCGAGAAGGAACCTTTTGATGTTTATGTTCCGCTAGATCATGGTGGAACGATAATAGCGCATTTAAATAATAGTACAACGCTATCTATAAACGCTTGGTCTTTCTGGCCAAACTTAGTACAAACATGTAAAACCCCACCAAATGGAATTTCGGGAAAACTAGTTTATCTTAGCAATACGAGTTCAACAAATATTGATTTAGAAAGTGTAAATAGTTCCATAGCGCTACTCGATTTCAACAGTGGGCAACGTTGGCTTGATGTTGCAGCGTTTGGTGCAAAAGCAGCAATATTCATTGAACCAAATTCAACCAACTATGCGGAAGCAAGAAACAAGTTTTTGTTAACTCCTATTTATTTTCCAAGAATGTATGTTAACTTTAGTAGCGGAGAACTTCTTAAACAACTTGCAAACAAGAATGTAACGGTTACAATTTTTAATTCAATGGAATTAACGAAGGTGGAAGGAATTAATATCATAGCAAAAATTAACGGAACAGAATACCCTAATGATATTATAGTAGTCGCAGCTCACTATGATTCTTGGTCAGTGGTGCCTACTATAAACCCCGGCGCAGACGAAGCAACATCTATAGCTACTCTGCTAGAATTAGCAAGGTTCTTTTCAGAACATCCTCCGAAGCGATCAATTTGGTTCGTAGCGTTTTCGGGTTACTATGAAGGCTTAGCTGGGGAACGAGCTTTCGTTCTCCATTACTTTTATGATAACAAAGTGGTTTCAGGGGAACGCAAGATTTGGATGATGATAACCTTAGATTATTCTACTGATTCAAATACAGTATCTTTTCTAAGACAAGGTATGTTCTACTCATATGGCTCAAGTATGATAATGTCTAAGTGGTCTGGTTGGCTTGACGCATCAGCACGAAAAATAGTCGATAATATTTATACTCAACTCAACTGGTCTTCTACAAACTTACCTACTGATGGTTTTAGTTCTAGTTGGTGGGGCGCAGTTCCAACTCCGTTTATTCTTGATTCAGAGCCATTCTCAATGGCTCATGGATTAGGTTTTACAATAAGAACTGACCGAACCTTGAGGTTTCGCTGGGGTACGCCAACAAATACTATAGACGAAGTTAATTTTGAAAATCTTTGGCCTCAGGTTTATATTTCTTTTGCACTAATATACAACTACGCAAACATGCCTGCCTCAAGCTGGGGTCTCTCATGGGATCAAGTAAAGCCTGCCATTTCTGGAAAAAGTAAAACAATTATTACGAGTGGTGCTACAGATGTGGCCGGTTTTATAAGTGTTGTAGGCAAGGTTGTTGAATTCAATGTTACTAAAGGTTGGTATGATTCTGTTCCTAACGCTACAGTTGTAATATTTCCAGGTGCTATAGGGTCCTCAAACTATCCGTTTAACTTAATATTCACCAAATCAGACGAACTTGGTCAGTTCAAAGTTGAAGGATTAGCTTATGGTTTGGCTCCAAGCGTGGGATCATATACCTTCTTGGCCTTTGGATTCAATAAAACGACTAACCTCATAAACTTAGCTACAGACATGGGAACTTATGGAACTCAATTCCTTCCAAATTCGTATAGTTTAACAAAAGACCCTTCTAACGTTACAATTGTAACTTTTAGTTGCAACACAGTCGACATTTTTGGAGTTTATGATACTCAATATCAAGGACCGTTAGTTCTCAGAGATCCACGAACAAGTTCATCTTGGAAAGTTAGTGCAATGCAACCATCATTACTTAACGCAAATACACTTGCACCCGACCTTTCTTTTGGAATTTATCTAGTTCCAGATGACCAAATTGTAATGCTCTTTGTCCAACCGCACTCTAGATTTATATTTTACATGAAAAGCCTTAATCTCTTTAATTTTATTATAGCAAACACAACAAACGTAGAAACACTTCCTTACAACTTTAGAGGTTATTCAACTTCAAGTGAGTATGAATTTAGAGTTTTTGCTCCACTTTATTCATCACGTGATTTCTTACAGTTTGCAGAAAGTCGCTATGGGGTATTTAAGAGTGCTCATGTCTACAATCCTATAGTGGAGTTTTATTTAAACAAAGCTTCAGAGTATGAAAACACGTCAGAGTTCCCAAGAGAGAATAATATCTCTAATCTCTTTACACTTTCTGTGCTTCAAAACAACTATGGTCTACGTGCATACAATGCTGTTATGAGCTTAATAAACGATATTCCAGTTGTAGCTGTAGTCTTTATGTCTATCGTTGTTTTCTTTTCATTTTTCGCTTCAGCGCTCTTAACAGAAAATCCATATAAGATGGGCCTCTTATTTATAGTGTTTTTCTCTACAACTACGAGCCTATTCTTTATTATGAATCCTGTACTTAGATTTGCAACGAACATTATTATTTCTCCACTGGTTGTAATGATCTCTATTTTCTTCTTAGTGGTGTTGGTTCTATTCTCTACAGAGACATCGTCTACTTTAAAGAGAATAAGAACTAAACTACTCGGAGCTCACTTCATTGAAAGAGATATAACTTCATTACTAATAATTATCTTTCCATATTCTATTAACCAATTCAAGAAACATAAGTTCAGAACATTTTTAACTCTGTTTTCAATTTCTTCAATTGTGTTCGCTTTTGTCTCGTTAACTTCTTTAACTGTATACCAATCTCTTGTACCCGTGCTCATTAAACAAGGAGGCAATATTCCGTACACGGGATTACTGATAAAATACGTTATGACTCAACAGCCCACAGCTTTCGATCCTAAAATTATTTTGGTATTAAATGGTTTAGAGAACAAAGCATTTGATTTTGTAGTATCTACTAGAGTCTGGTGGTATCCCGAAACGGTTGAAAGCAGAGGCGTGCAAACATATCTTAAATTGAATTCAAGTACGTATCTTGTTTCTTCAGCCTTGGGATTGTCTCCAGAAGAAAAATTCGTGTTTAACTGGAGCTCAGTGTTAGTCAATGGGAGCTTCTTTAGTGGCAGCGATTATTACTCAGCAATAATTCCCTTAAGCGCAAGCAGGTCACTAGGAGCCAAAGTAGGCGATTTCGTGTGGTTTGAGGGAATGAAGCTAAGAGTTGTTGGAATCTTCAATGAAACCAAAGCCACCCATTATATAGTTGATTTAGACCAGTATTCTATTGCTCCAATAGATACAAGTGTTGACGGTCTCACAGTAGGTGGGAGCTCTCGAGAACCCACCTATGAACCTATGTCTTGGTCTTTAGTCGTAATTATTCCAGCACGTTTAGCTTTGGACATTGGTGGTTATATTGCGAGTGTTTCGATTGTAACCAAAAATAGTACGACTGCCATACAATTAGCAAAAATTATTTCATCTTCATTTTTATTTCCAATATATGCTTCGGATGGCAAGACTGTACTTTCTTACAATGCCATAGCCGCTTATTCTGGAGAAGGATTCTCTATAGCATTGCCCTTAATTATAATAGGAGCTGCATCAATTTCTACTGCGACATTAGGTTCAGTAAAAGAACGAAGTAGAGAACTGTACATTTATAGTTCAGTTGGATTGCCCCCTTCTGGTGCTGCACTCATATTTGTAATAGAAGGCATATTGATTTCAATTTTGTCAGTCATACCTGCATATTTAATCGGATTTATAGTTAACTATGTTTTGATTGGAACGAAGATGTTACCAAGTACTTTTGCTTTAAATGCCACTTCATCTTCAGTAGTTATTGCAATAGTCGCCGGAATACTTTCAACTTTAGTCGCAATGCTCTATCCAATGTATATTGCTTCTAGAATGATTACTCCATCTTTAGAAAGAAAATGGAAAGTGCCAACAAAACCAAAAGGAGATGAATGGCTCATCCCATTACCGTTTTCATTAGTCGAAGAAAGAGAATCAAAGGGTGTACTTGCCTACTTAACAGAATATTTTGCTTCTCATACGACTGAGACTCCAGATCCTTTTATAGTCAGAAGTGTAAAAGTTGATATGAAAAATGGATTGATTACTTCAGAAGTTTCTTTAGTCCCGCTAGACTCTGGAGTTTTTCAATTAGTTCAAGTCGTTAGCAAGTATAATTATGACTCATCACGCTATGAATACCTGCTGCAAATAAAGAGAGTCACTGGAGATCTCGAGAGTTGGAGTCGAATGAACTATAACTTTATTGATGCTATCAGAAAACAGCTACTCACTTGGCGTTTACTAACAGAATCTGAAAGAAACAATTATATAGACAAGGCTAAACTTATTTCAGAGGGGGGTGAATAAGAGCCATGGCGTCTAGCGCCAAATTAAAGTCAGGATTAACAATAAAAGCCATACTTGCATTGTTCTTTTCTTCTGCTATATTTATGCCAGTCGGTCTTTACTTAGCTCTCGTATCTGGTGCGGGATTAGGAGGAGCGCATGCGTATATTGTTCTCATACTTTTTATCGAGATAGCTTCTTTGATAGGAGTTCAGATTACAAAGCAAGAGTTATACATAATCCTAACCTTGATGCAGGTTGGAACTGTTGATATGTTTGGCTTTGTTTTTAGGCAATATCTTGTGACCAGTCCAATAAGCTGGTCGTTTAGAGATCCTTATACAGGTAAGCCAATCCCTGAAGTTATTCCAACATTCTTTGTTCCTTACTGGAAAAGTATAGAATTTACTCGAACTTACTTACAGTCTGCTTGGCTTATTCCAGTTCTTTTATCAATTACGATGACTGCGCTAACAGTGCTTGCAGACTTCGCTTTAACCATAATTTTTTCGCAGCTGTACATTGAAACAGAGAAGTTACCATTTCCCTTTGCTCAGATTCCATCAAGTATTGTTAATACGTTATCTGATAGAACATCCAGTAAGATGGAAACCTTTATATTGGCAATGCTTGCAAGCATAATTTACTCTTTTGTATTATATGGAGCAAATATAATTGCTTCTGGTTTATGGAACATACGAGTTCAGGTTCTTCCAATTCCATGGATAGATCTTACCACGGGAGTTTTTGGAATCGAGAAGTATTTACCAGGTGCGGCATTAGGTATTGCAACTGATCCTCTTGCATGGTTTAGTGGATTTCTGATACCCTTTCCAACTGTTGTTTACCTATTTATAGGGTCCATTCTTACTTGGATTATCGGAAATAACCTAGCTTTAACGGTATTTAGTAATATCTTTCCGCATTGGAAAGACGAGTGGACTTATGGTATGACGCTATCGTTAGTTTATCAAAGATCAACCTTAAGAGTCTGGATTATTCCTCAGCTAGGGATTTCGTTAGCCGTCGTAGCTTTAACTTTAATCCAACAATATAAATCTATCCTTCGCGCATTCAAATCGTTGCTTAGAGCATCGTATTCTTCTGAAAGCTCATCTCACTTTCCATCTTTAAGTATGTTACTTGTTTTATATCTCTTTGCTACATCATTTTCAGTTCTAATCTTCCATATTTTCATTCCAGACTTTCCAATAATCATAGCTTTATTAGTTTCAACTGTATTTTCATTTATAAATGCTCTAATAGGTTCTAGAGCTGTTGGCGAAACCGGTTATGGTGTCTCTATTCCTTATGTTTGGCCAGCAACAATCCTTCTTAGTGGATACCAAAAGATAGATGTATGGTTCTTAAGTCCTGTGATAGCAGGATATACAACACCAGGATGGGTTCAGAATATAAAAGTAGCACAACTTACTGAAACAGAACCAATGGATTTCTTTAAGGGTTACTTCTTTGCGTTTATCTTTGACCTTATATTTGGGCTTATCTACGCAAACCTATTTTGGTCGATATCACCAATTCCTTCGTCAAATTACCCAAACACACTTATAACTTGGCCAGTAAATGTAATAAACACTTTGATGTGGGCAACTAGACAAGTTTTTACTGCGAATGTAGGCTTACTTACATTTTTCTTTGGGCTTACTTTGATAGTTGGTGTTTCAGGTACACTAATCAGTAAGTTTATACCTTTTAGTTTTATGGGGCTAGTTTCAGGAACAGGTGTACTACCTGCATACTCTATTCCACTTTTAATTTCAGGCATAGTTGGAAAATTTATAATGCCAAAAATCTTCGGGGAAAGTTGGTGGAACGAAAATAAGTCGATACTAGTAGCAGGAATTGCTACAGGAGAGGGTATTGTTGTAGGCATATCCACAGTTTTAGTATTACTGGCAAAAATAGGTTGGGTTCTTCCAATCTAAAGAAGCAGAATTTGGTTCTTTTTCTAAAAAGTACGTTTCTTGAGTTTCAGGGAGCTAGAATGGTTTTTTTTAAATAAGAAATTTAGATAAAACTCATAAGCAAAAGGAAGTAGAATGAGTCGCTTATAACGTTATAATGAGCATTAAACGACTTCTTAGAAAGATTTTTTCTATCGCTAAATAAAGCTGATTGTTAGTTTATACCACCAATTCTAACTATTCTTACTTTCTTCCTCCCTATCTAGATGTAATTGATTCCATACCAAACAAAGGGAATGGGAAGAATTTTCCTTAGGTAATTCCTTAACTTTCCCTCACCTTCTATCTTATACCCGCCCGGTCTGGAGAGAATCGTCCAAGTCATTGAACGCCTGTCTTCCATAACAAACTCCTCTTCGTCAAGCAATACCAAATATTTCCCATCCTTTTCCTCAAATTTCATTTTATCCGCTTCTTTTCCAATTCTCTCTCTGAAATAAGGTCTCATTCTCTCCATAAGCCTTGGAAAGTTAAGGATTCTCACTGTTCCATCGATTGGAATAATCGTCGTTGAAACTCCTTTATCTTGAACGAGCTTGGCGAGCTCTTTATCCTCATAGGGAACTGGCCAAACGAATCCTGCTAACTTATATCGCTCAAATAGATGGGGAATGGCATCAATTAAAGCTTTTTTATCTCCTGCATATTCTTTCACCTCTGCTATCTTTCTCTCTGAGAAGTGAACGATGAAATATCCCTTGAACTTTTCTTTCTCCTTTATTATCAAAAACTCGCAGGGAACATTCATAACGAACTTATTCCTAATGGCAATCTCCCAATCCTTCTTGGGTCTTATGAATCTCACCACCTTCTCATTATATACTCTAATCATCTCCTCTAAATATTTCTCTGCGGAACCATCAATTGAGATTCCCTCATTTTTCTCAAACCTCCACAAATCCCTCTCTCTTACCTCTAGCCTATATACCTGTCCAATGGAAAGGCAATCCGCGGAATCATATAACCGGCGAATCCCAGAGACAAACATAAAATCGCAACCGTGTTGCTCAAATCTCTTGATGCAATCGTTGAGAAGAGTCGTAGCATAGCCCCTGCCTCTGAAATTAGGATGTGTGCACACTGATCCCACTAGGCCCACTCTTGAGCGACAGTTGAAGATGGATATATCCCTCTCAAGTGTGCCGATGTGGGAGACGGGTTTTCCCTCCTCAACAATAACCCGAAGATTTTCCAGATTTTCCTCATTGAAAAGAATTTGATACTCTTTCTTCATCGTTTGTGTTTCAGGGCGAAACACCATGTTGACGAGCTTTACAAGTTCATCAAACTCTTCCTTTTTTACTCCTCTTGGACCTTCCATTTTTCTGATACCCGTCTCTTCCTAAATGTTGAGAGTTTTTAAGATTTTTCATCAATTGAGGGACGACAAGCCATCTCCGAGCGTGATCTAGTCTGCAAACTTTCTTACTACAAAAATAGTCATCGAAGATTTCAGTTCTATCCTTTAAGACTTGTATTCTAAGTATGGACATTACTCAACTGCATTCAGAAGGCTTAAGAGATGGCAGAATGAAGGAGTATGGTCCAAAATACTTGGGTCCTTAATTAACTGTTCAAAGCTTAGTTTAGAGAAGGTCTCCGTAGATAGCACGACAGTTGAAAGATGCAAAGGCATAAAAACTAATATACCTTTAAACTCAAGGAATAGGCATAAGCCAAAGTATGGAAGACCCTATAGATTTTTATGAGATAGCCTACAAACATGTTAGAAGTGCAGTTGAAAGGTTCTTTGCATGGCTAAAATCGTTCAGAAGGATAACAATAATGTATGAAAGACTAACATCAACGTTCCTATCTTTCGTACATGTAGCATGCATCATAATGTACCTAAAGTTTTTGCAATGAGTTCAAGAATTAGTTTTTATTGAAAATTAAAGTCCTTAAAAAGTGATTAAGAGAGTAAGAGAAATCAAAGAAAAATAATAAGCTCAACTTAGAAC
>JAAOZO010000099.1 GCA_011605715.1 Nitrososphaerota archaeon
AGTGATTTTAGAGCCTACGTTGAAGTGGCATATAGTGTAGCACTTAAAGCAATCGAATTAAATTTAGCAAGGAAAAAGTACACTAAAAAGGATTTGTATGATAAGATATCTTCAATGATAACTTACCAAAGAGTCTTAATGGAAACTTTAATTAAAAATGGCTTAGTTAATCCTTCTTCGCAATTACAAGGAGCGTTCAGTAGCTGAGTTGGCCTTAGTTTTAGTCTAAGAGTACCATGCGTAAGGTTGTTCTTTCTAAAAGCAAAATATTTTTAACGTACTCTTTTTGAGCTTAGCAAAATGCTGAAGACCCCATTTCTTTCAAGGAATGCTGCAGTAGCTTCAGAACACCCTCTGGCTTCGCTAGCTGGAGCAAGGATTATAATGGAAGGCGGCAATGCTTTTGACGCTACTATAGCAGTTTCACTATCTTTAGCCGTGCTTCAACCTCATCTTGGTGGTTTAGGGAGTGACTTCTTTGCTCTCTTTTATGATTCAAGACACGATAAAGTTTATTGCATAAACTCAAGTGGTTGGTCTCCAAAGAAGTTAAGTGCAGAAGTGCTCCTAAGCAAAGGCATAAAAGAGTTTCCAGCTAGAGGTGCTTTGACACCAGTTGTTCCTGGTCTTGTAAAAGGCCTTTTTGAAGTTTACAGTAAGTTTGCTACTAAAGAGCTAGAAGACCTGTTTGCGTACCCAATCAGTTATGCTAGGGATGGCTTTCCTGTTTACCCTCAGTTATCTAGAGCCATATCTTCAAACATGAATCTTTCTGAAGATAGAGGCTTTAGAGAAAACTTTTTGCTAAATAACAATCCTCCATCAGTTGGACAGATACTAAAGCAGAAAAATCTTGCTAAAGCGCTTGAACTCATTAGAGATTCTGGACCTAGCGCTTTCTATGAAGGGCCAATTGCTGAAAAAATCGTAGACTACGTAAACAGTAAAGGTGGCTACTTTAGTATAGAAGACTTTAAAGAGTTTAATGCATCGTGGGAAGCTCCAATAAGTACTTTTTACAATGACGTTAAGGTTTACGAAATTCCACCAAACAGCATGGGTGCTACTACTCTACTTATTCTAAATCTACTTGAAGCACTAGAAGCTAAAAAGTATAAACCGCTTTCTAAGGAAAGAGTTAACTTATTTGTAAGGTTATCAAAAGTTGCATATATGCATAGGAACAAGAACTTAGGAGATCCAAGGTTTGTTGAAACCAATCTCGAAAGTTTTATCTCAAAAAATAGTGCAAAAGAGCTATACAATAGTTTTAAAGCTGAAAACTTTAGTAGTAAACTTAGAAGTGGTGATACAACATACTTCGCTATAGTTGATGCTGAAGGAAACATAGCTTCAGCCATACAAAGTTTGTTTTATCACTTTGGTTCTGGTCTCACTGTTCCAGACTATGGCATCCCACTAAACAACAGAGCCTCATACTTCAATTTTTCAGGTCCAAATAAAGTTGAGCCAAGAAAAAGACCTTTACATACGTTATCTTCTGTTCTTTTAGAAAACAAAGATGGCGTGTTTCTTGGTTTGGGTACGAGTGGGGGTGATTTTCGTCCACAATTGCACGCGCTTCTAATTAGTAATATCGTAGACTATAACATGGAACTTTGGGATGCAATAGAGGCCCCAAGGTTCTTATGGGAAGGAAACAACGTCCTAGTTGAAGAAGGAGTCGAAGTTCCTGAGGGATTGAGCATTAAAAAACAAAAATATCCAAGTTCGATGGGTGTTTCTCAAGGAGTTATGAAAAAAAGCAGTTTAAAAGCTGGTGTTTGTGACGTTAGAGGAGATGGCTTACCAATAGGGGTTTAAAGTTCTGGAAAATATGTCTTAAACTCTAGTAAGTATCAACCTAGTTAGTATACTTTTTCTTGTAGAAGAAATCTTCTGCGTACTTCCCTATGTTCTTATAGTTTCTTATCCTTTTGTAGTTCATCCTTACAAACCTTGGAAGCAAAGAAAGAAAGTTTCTATACCTTCTATCCCCTAAAACAAAAACTGCTCTGTCCTCGGAAGACCTTAGTGCTCTTCCTAAGGCCTGGGAGGCTCTTCGTATCGCTGGGATAATGTAAGAATAAAGCTCACCTTTTTCTAAACCATACTTCTTCTTATAAAAGTCTACGTAAAGCTTAGTTTTTGCACTAATTTTATCGAAAGGAATTCCAACCAAGAATACTCCAACAAGTTGCCTACCAGGAAAATCAGCACCTTCTGAAAATCTTCCTCCTGCTGTAGCTACAAGAACTCCCTTTTTTGATTCTTCTGAAGACCTTTTAAATGCTTCAATAATTGCTCTACTCTTATCTCCACTCATGCCTTTTTCTTCAACGTAAACCATTCTGTTGTTTCTTTCTAATACTTGTAGGAGTCCGTTGTCTATCAAATCTTGTTGTATCCTATAGCTAGCTGAAAATATTGCTATGTTTTCATTTAAGCCTAATACAAACGACTCTATTGCCTCAACATACTTCTTAGCCATTTCTTCAGGAAGTTCTTCACCTTCAGATGACAGCTCTAAGGTAATTAAAGAAATACAATTTTCTTTTCTTAGCCTAAAGCTAAATTCTCCATAAACAAAAGAACTCAAGCCTATAGTTTCGGCAAAGGCCTTTGGAGGGCCAAGCGTTCCTGAGCAAAAAATTACCCTATAGTACTTATCCCAAACTTCTGAAAGTAGCTCTCTTGACCTCATATCAAAAATTTCTAAAGACAAGTTATCTTTGTTTTCTAAGTTTGCTATAAGCGCAACTCCTTCTTCTGATGTCAACTTAAGAGCATTCGCAAAGAAGTCTCCAAGAGCATGTAGGCTAGACCTTGGAGCTTTTCCTTCTCTTATCTTTTTCTCCCTTATTCTGTTCCCAAGAGCCTTGACTTCTCCTATCCTTTCCTCAAATTCTTCGTAGTTTCTCGCGCATTTTTTGATAATTTCATTTATCTCAACAACTTTGTCCTCAACATTTTCTTTTTTTATCTCATCAAGAATTTCCTCTAAGTACAACTTTACACTGATTAGAAATTTACTACATTCTCTTCTTTCAGTGTAGTTTTCTTCAACTTCTTTAATTGCGTTGTTTATGGTGTTGATAGTAATTTTACTTGTATTTATGCTCGCATAAGCATTCTGTAAATTGTGTGCTTCATCAACAACTAAAAAAGCCTCATCTGTTTTTACTTTACTTTTAATAACCCAGCTTATCGGTTCGTTGAGTATATAGTTATAGTTTACTGATATGACGTCAGCATATGCTATCAACTCTAGTTGGTAGTAGTATGGGCAAATTTCATTTTTCTCACACCAGCTTAAAATTTCAGAGTAAGTGCGAGGGACCCTAATGTGCCTTGGCATTGTACTATACAAGTTGCTGTAAAATTTACACTCTCCGTTTTTTATCTTTGTTTTGCAAAAGTAAGTTATCTCATCGTAGTCCATTTCTTCGTTCATAATTCGCTGCAGTAAGCACATATCTTTTTTTCCTCTAAGTGAGATTCCAGTAACAGAATGGTTTTTAGATATTGTTTTTAGTTCTTCAATTGGTCTATCCGTTTCTGTTCCAGTTCTAACTGCCCAAATTATTTTCCTTTCCTCTTTTTTTGCAATCGGTAACAAGGCTGCTAGTATCAGTGGAGTTTTTCCATAACCTGTAGGTGCGCTTATAACCACATTGTTTTCTACTACTTCTTTTTGCAAAAAATGAAAAAACCGTTCTTGATCGTACTTGAACTTGTACGGAAAGTACTCTACATTAATACTCAAATTTCCCTGTTATTAAGCTATAGCTTTACTTATAAAATTTATTGAACATCCTTGTCAAAGACGTTTAGTTTAACGCTTTTACAATTTCCCCTATCTTTTTCCAATCATTTTTCATCGTCTCACTTACCTTCGGGTTGTACAATGCAGTTGCTGGGTGATAAGTTGGTACTATTCTTAAGCTTCCATAAAGTAACGAGCTAACTAGAAAGAGTTGGCCATGAATTTGACTCATTGACTTAGCTTTAAGGTTAAACTTACTAAAAATTGTAGAGGTTGCAACATTGCCTAAGGTAACTATTACCTTGGGTTTTATGAATCTAATTTGAAAATCTAAATACGGGAAGCATGCTTCTATTTCTTCTTGCTCTGGTTCTCTGTTGTTTGGAGGCCTACACTTTACAACATTAGTTATGTACACTTCACTTCTTTCAAGCCCTGCAATCTTTAACAAAACTTCGTTGAGTATCTTTCCAGCTTGCCCAACAAAGGGCTTACCTTCTTTATCTTCGTTAAAGCCAGGGGCCTCTCCAATTAAAAGTACCTTTGCTTTTATGTTTCCTTCTCCAAAAACGACATTAGTTCTACTTTTGCTTAAATTGCACTTTTTACATGTAGCAGCTTCTCTAGCTACCTTTTCAAATTCTTCCAAGCTTCCTAAGTATTCAAAAACACATTTATAAAATTTTTACCCTCATCAAACTAAGCAAATGTTTTTAAGGTCTAACAGCTAGTTCTTTCTATGAACTCAAAGGTACCAATAGGTGTAATAGGATTTGGAAACATGGGGCAATTACACACAAAAAATGCAATCAAGCTCGGACTATTCGAAGTTAAGGCTGTTTCTGATATTGACGAAAATGCTTTAAAAGTTGCTAAAACAGATTTTAAGATAAGCGACACTTATAGCAACTACCTAGATTTACTAGAAAGAAAAGATATCGAAGCTGTTATAATAACAACCCATCCAAATACTCATGCTAAAATTGTTGCTGATGCTTCAAGGTATGAAAAACATGTTTTTTGCGAGAAGCCATTTACTCCAAGTTTTAAAGAAGCTCAAGTTGCTTACAGTTCTATAGTTAAGAACAAAATAAAATTTCAGCTAGGTCTTGTACTAAGGTATACGAAAACCTACAACGCTCTGCTTAATTATTTGTCTAGTGAAGTTAAGTTGCTTGGTATACAAGGAAGGTACGGTGGATACTTAATAAGCTATAAGCCGCACTTTGATAGAACTTTTGACCGAGGCATGGTCAATGGTAACACAATTCACTTAATAGATATAATTCAGTACTTAGCTGGTAGTGTAAAAGAAGTTTATGCAAAGTTCAACGCAAGCTTCCCCAAAGAGCCAGAGCTTTCTGGGATTATTTCTTTTGTACACAAGAATGGTGTTATCAGTAACCTCTATGCCTCAGGTGCCATGCGAGTGGAGTCCTTCTTATTCGTGAATACATCAAGCAAAGACTACCTAGTCGAAAGTAACATAAAGCTTTTTGAGATTACAGACAAGGGAAAAACTCAGATTTTATCTTCTGAGCTTGGGTTTGAAGAAGAATTAGTTGCGTTTTATAACTACTTAGTAAACGGGGTTCCGTCACAATCTGGAATAGAGGATGCAATGAAGCTATCATATCTAATGGAAAAAGTTTATGAGTCTGCAAGTAAGGGGAAGCTGGTAAAAGTTTAACTTTAGAGTTTTTTTGTCTGTTTTTAAACTTAGAGTTCTGCCTCTTTATTTTTTAAGAAAGATTTTAATACTACTTTACGATGTTATAACCCATGACTTTATCAGAAGAAGAAAAATATGAGCTAAAAGCTCTCGTAATGGCCGCACTCGAGGAAGTTGTTGACCCTGAGCTTGGAGTTGACGTTGTAAACCTTGGATTGGTTTATAACGTTGAAGTCTCCGAAAGCGGTGTAGTTAACATTACCATGACCCTAACTGCAATTGGCTGTCCTCTTGGAGAACTCATTGCTTCCATGGTAAAGGAAAAGCTTTCATCGTTAGACAGCAGAATAAAGGACATTAATCTAGAAATAACGTTTGATCCTCCATGGAATCCAAAAATGGTTACAGAAAAAGGAAGGAAGATTCTTGAGAAGAATTTCGGGTACGACGTAATAGGTAACCTAATTAGTTCTTACGGAGAGTAGAGTTAACGATCCCCTTATCCTAAGCGCATTGAGTTTTGAGTTTACAAATGAAGCTTCTTTGATTATGCCTTGTAGGCCTAGTAGTGAAGAAGCAGAGATTGGAGAATCTCCAGACTTTAGCTATGAAGAATACTAAAGTAGTAATCTAAAAGATAAAAAAATAAAAATAGAGCTGTTATTGCTTTTTACTAAAAAGCCCTCGACGAAATTTATTGTTTGTTTCCTTCTAAAGCCTCTTTTAGTCCTTTAAACCTATTTCTTACAGTAACTTCTGTTACGTTACTGGCTTCAGCAATTTGTTTCTGAGTTACTGTGTTGATACCCATTCTTAAAGTTGCCAAGTAAATTGCAGCCGCCACAAGACCCATCGGATCCTTACCTGAAGTAGCCTTTCTAGCTCTTGCCTCATTGAGAATCTTAATAGTTTCTCTTTCAACTTCAGGTCCTAGGTTTAGTTTTGATGTAACTTTAGTAACATAGAGTGTTGGATCTGTAATTGGCATCTTCTCATTTTCAAGAGCTCTTAATACATTTCTGTAAGCTCTAGCAACTTCTTTCTTCTTTAAGCCTGCCTTAGCCGCTACCTCCTTTAGAGTTCTTGGAACTTCGCTACTTCTACAAGCAGCATAAACTACAGCTGCAGCCATTGAATTAATTGGTCTTCCTCTTACTAGTCCCATCTCAAGAGCTTGCCTATAAATCCTCGCGGCTCTTACTACTACATTCTTACCCAAGTTTAGTTGGTCTGCAATATGAACAATATAACGCATCGCAACCATTAGGTTTCTCTCATTCGCAGTACTCGCCTTACTCCTTTCTTGCCATAATCTTACTCTTTGAGCTTTGTTTAGCTCTTCCCCTGTTAGTCCCTTTCCTGAGGCACTTTTTGTCCCAAACTCAACTGTTGTTGCTAGTCCTAGGTCATGTACAAGTGGTGTTAGTGGAGATCCTGCTCTGTCTCTTTGTTCACTTTCCTCATCTCCAAATTCACGCCATTCTTGACCCATGTCGTATAGCTTATATAGCACTAGACCACAATTTGCGCAATATACTTCTCCTGTTTTTTCGTCTGTTACTATGTTTGTTGAGCCACAATTTGGACAAACGTTTCTTTGCATCACGGTTTCCCAACTTTTTTCCATTTTTCTTCCACCTCACTAACTTTTATATACCTCCGATTATAAGTGTTCAAAAGAAATATTTAAGTCTTTCTAAAATCAATGCGGCGAGCAAAAAGTAGTCGCTAGGTGTGATTTACTAACGTTATTTTTAAGTGTTTGCTTGCAATAAACATAAAATTGACAGATTTTTAGCGCTTTTTTGTTAAATTACCAATTTTTAAAGCGAAGGAAAATTTAAAAAACTGTTGTTCTGTCCGTAAAAAATGGAAGCATTTATGTTCTAAGTCGCCTAGTACTTTCAAACTTGTATAACCAAGCTTAAAGTCTTAGTGTATGGTAAGTAAAAATACTTTTGCCTTTGTAGTTTAGTTTGTTTTGTCGTAAAATGTTTAATTTTAACTTAGCTCAGTGTAAGTCTAGATCTTCTGGTTTATGGCTTTGCCAAGTTAGGCCAGCTTGAAGTGTTTGCGTAGACCCATCCTAGCACTTCGCCATTAAGAACTTTATAACCATCTGCTGATACACTTCCCATTTCCCACTGTTTAGCTGTAGCGTTCCATTTATACCAAATCCAGTAGTAGCTTGGTTTAGAGTATTTTGTACCAACGTCGTAAATTCCACTAACAAAGGCTCCATATTTTCCAATTGTGTATGTTACCCTGTTGTTTGTTGCCTTTATCGTTAGGTTCAATAAAGACGCACCAAAAGGTAGCATCGTATTGTTGTACCAAACTCTCGTACCATTTCCAAAGTTTATGACAAGACTTGAAACAACAGTGTTTTCTGAAAGTGCTTTACTAAGTCTACTAATTTCGTTTCTTGTCATTACTAGCTGACTAGCTAAGTAAAAGTTAACAACTACTGAAACTAGTAATAGAAAGGACAACATTAACATAACAATAGAAACTTTCATTTTTATTTTCACCTTTCAAAACAAAAACTTTACGTAAGGTTCGAGTGCTAAACTTAATGATGGAAACATGATTGCGTTTGAAAGTTCATGTACGAGTCCCATTGGAAACGGAAAGTTCATGGTTATTAGTCCTGTAATTATAGACCCATAAAAAAGAATTCCAACCGCAGCGTTCGTAGCTATGTCATAGATCAGCGTAGACAATAACCCAGCAATTCCGTAGATAAAGAACTTCTCTTTGCTAGACCGACCAGAAAGCTTGTTGTCTATTAGGTTACCGGCTACAGAGTAGAACATTTCTGATACAATAAGCACTGGAAGTATTGAAGCCGAAAAGCCATACGGATTTATCGTACCATAAACTAGCCATATCAAAGTTGCTGTTACAGCACCCCAGGTAAAGCCAAGAGTTTTTCCCGCTAAGAAAGTAACAAAGTCCATCAGCTTGATGTTTGGTACTGAGATCAAAACATAGTTTGTAGCTAGAGCAAGTGAGACTAAA
Organism: Nitrososphaerota archaeon; assembly: GCA_011605715.1. Taxonomy (GTDB): domain Archaea; phylum Thermoproteota; class EX4484-205; order EX4484-205; family JAAOZO01; genus JAAOZO01. The sequence continues at coordinate 8,460 of JAAOZO010000099.1, forward strand.
AGGGCAACAAATACTAGCTTTTTCTTATCGTTCGCCATGCTGGATATTTTATCCAGCGTGTATTTAACTCTTTCGTATGACCTTAAAAAGCCTTAAGCCTACTTTTACATTCCTTTACGCATAGAGAAAACCTTTTATTTATGATGAACTAAGGCAAACGTGAAAATAGTTGGAAAGCCAAGGAAGTAAAGGAATAGAAAAAATGGTTGAAAAAGCAAAACAGATGATAAAAGAAGGCAGAGTAAAGAGGTTAGATAGATTTACGTACCAAGTAGTTGGTGATCATGGAACTTACATAGTAATAAAAGGAACCGACGGTGCATACCACTGTGGGTGCCAAGGCTTTACAACAAGAGGTTTTTGCTCTCATGCATTAGCTGTTTACTTAATCGAAAAGAAAAGAGCTAGAAAACCAGAAGAAAAAGAAGAAACAGAAGAGCTTCCTGCTGAAACACAAAAGGAAGAAGAGCTTGGTCCAAAGGATATACTTCAATTTCTTGAAGATGAATGGTAGAATAAAGTTTATTTTCGCTTTTTTGGCCATTTTAAGTTCTTTGCTTTCCTGCAAATAAAAATTTAAATTCTCTCATTTCTCTAAAGAGGGTTCAACAAAATGAGTAATTTTACAGTAGAAATTAGGCTTATAAACAAGGCTGATGATGAGGATGTCTATGATTTATATATAGATAAAAAAGAGTTGGGAAAAGTAAAGGTTTATAAAGTTACAGAGGATGAAAGACAGATCATGAAAAGTAAGCTTAAAAAGAGTGTTAGGATTGGCGATGTTTTTTCTGTTAAAGTTTTTCTAAAGAATGAGGTCAAAGAAGAAGAAATCAACGAGATAAAAAACGTAGTAAAGAGCAACTACAAGAGGGGACTCGGAAAATTCTACTTCTTAATTGGTGATGAAAAAAAGCCAAGTTTACTCAAGGATCTAAGGTGGGAATAAATGAATAAAGCTACTTTTCTCTTAGTAACAACTTTACTCGGAGGTATCATCTTTGCAGTTACACTCCCGTCTTTACTTGGCTTGATTGTAAATGGTCCGGTTTATGACGTTGTACCATCTGAAACATACAATAAGACAACCATAGTAATCGTTCCAAGGCAAACCTACTTAGTTGCGAACGACTCAAAGACATTGCCACCTATTTCAGTTACACCAGTAGGTTCTAACTATAATTTTTCTATAAAGATATATGGAAATTCAACTTTTACTTTTAGTATAATTCCTTCTCCATCTTCTAGTAGTGATATGGGTAACGAAAAGACCTTTACCTTTTCAAATGTGAATTCCCCAATGAACGTTACGATTACTGTAAAGAAACAAAGTTCATACAAAATACTAAGCATTACTTTAGAAGCTTCTGGAGAATACAATGTTAGAGTTCCTTCCTCACAAAGAGTTATAAACTTCTTTTATACATATATAATTCCTTCGCTATCCATTCTAAGCCTAGTTGTACTGTTGTTTAGTTTCTACAGTTTAAGAAAAGAAACTAGATCTAAAGCAACAACCCAAAGTTCAGCGGTACTTTAATTTAAAATGCTCTCAAAAAGCTTAAAGGAAGACATAAAAGTATTTATCGACGAAGTAGTTATTCCGTTTGCTATAAGTGTAGTTCTGTTTGTCTCATTTTATTTTTTCCTTGTTCTATTAACTGGAACAACGACTCCATTAAGAATAGTTGCAATAGATATGCCTATTTGGTACCAAAACAGCATGTACCCCACATTTATAACTGGGGATATAATAATTGTCCAAAAAGTTAACCCTTCTGACTTAAGGGTTGGAGATGTAATAGTTTTCAACAGACCTTACTCTGACACTCCAGTAGTTCATAGAATAATTCAAATTGTTAACGAAGGTAACTCTCTAGAGTTTAAAGTTAAGGGCGACTTTAACCCAATTCCAGACTTTTACTTGGTAAAGGAAAGCGACATACTAGGAAAGTGGACTGGATACAAGATACAACTTGTGGGCATAGTTATACTTCTTGCGCAAACAACTCTTGGAAAAATTGTACTAATCTCTTTGTTCGTACTTTATATAGTTTACACTTTCCTAGCAGAGAAAAAGGAAAAAGATGAGAAAAAGAAAATTGAAGCAAATCCTGTTTCTTCTAAGGACGAACTAGAATGTTGAGTACTTTTTTGCATGCCTATGCGTAGAACTTTTCAACGAAACAGTTAAAACCATAAAATTTTTATAGTTGGAGTCATGAGTAAGATTCCATTCCTGCTCGTAATATTAGATGGCTTAGGAGACCACAGTTATGCTGAACTTAACAATAAAACTCCGCTTGAAGCCGCAAGTCAGAAAAACATTTCAAAGATCAAAAGTTTTGGAGCCCAAGGACTCATGGATCCAATAGCGCCCGGTGTACCTCCAAGTAGCGATACTGCTCATCTTCAAATCCTTGGCTATGACCTTACAACTGAGTACTTTGGAAGAGGCCCAATAGAGGCTATGGGTGAGGGAATCGAACTTAAGGAAGGAGAAATTGCTTTCAGAGCAGACTTTGGAACTGTTAGAATAGTGGGAGATAGAGCCATAGTAATAGACAGAAGGGCTGGAAGAATACCAACTGAGGAAACTAGACAGCTTGTTGAGTTGCTAAACAAAGAAGCAAGGTTCGTCGATAGTTATGAGTTTAAAGTTGTAGGCTTAACTGAGCATAGAGCTGCAATTATTGTAAGAGGAGAAGATTTATCTTATGAAGTTACAGACAATGATCCTCACAACATAAATGTTCCAGTACTTGAATGTCAAGTTAGAGAAGAGGCTAGAGAGAAAGAAAAAGCAAAGAGATTAGCTGAAATTATGAATAAATGGACCATTAGAACGATGAACATACTCGAAAAAGCAGAACTAAACGAAAAAAGAAAAAAGGAGGGGAAACTTCCTGCAAACGTGGTGCTGTTTAGAGGAGCAGGAGTAATGAAGAAGTTGCCAACATTTTACGAAAAACATGGTCTAAGGGCTGCGGGTATTGCTGGAGGTGCTCTCTATAAGGGAGTTGCAAAAGCTGTTGGTATGGACTTAATTGAAGTTCAAGGTGCAAATGGCATGCCAGATACAAACATCAAGGGAAAATTTGAAGCAGCCAAAAGAGCTCTCTCAAACTACGATTTTGTCTTCCTTCATCTAAAAGCAACTGACTACTACTCGCACAAAGGTGATCCCGTGGGAAAGTCTGAGTTCATAAGCAAATTTGACGACCACTTATCCATAATAGAAGATAAGTTCAAAGATATTGCATTAATGATAACAGGTGACCACACAACTCCATGCGACAGAGGCTTGCACAGTGGTGAACCTGTCCCTGTTCTTATAAGTGCGCCGTCGATAAGAAGAGACGACACCAAAATTTTCTCTGAAAGAGAAGCATCAATCGGAAGCTTAGGAAGAATAAGAGGTTCAGACGTGATGAAAATAGTTCTAGACATGATTGAAAGAACAGTTGAATTTGGGACAAGACCCTCTCCAAGGCTAATAACTTATATGCCTTCTGAACTTAAGGCTCTAAAGATATCTTAACTTTAAGTATTTTTACTTTTTATAGATATCGTTTTTGCTTTGGGCTCGAGGTGAGGGGTTGTCCCGCTCTCGGCCATACCTGGTTTAACGCCCAACCGAGTATACGGTTCCCCTCCACTCCTGAAGGCGATTTTCCCCCAGAGTGTCCAAGTCCTGACCGTTTCTTAGCCCAAGCCGGCAGGACCCAGACTGTGGCGAGGACATCACCTTCATTCATGCGAGCTACCACCGTTAGGCAGTGAGGCTCGACCTCGATCTGCCCGCATTACTACAAGGTTACTTGTTGCAGTGAGTAAATTTAAGCTTATATCTTTAACTTTCGTTTAGTTTTAACTAAACTTACATAGTTTTTGAAGTTAGAAGTACACAAAATTTTATTTTCCTTCTCTAAAAATCAAAAAGGTGAAAACAATCAAACCGACTAGTGTAACAAGCAAGCCATAGTACCCTATTCCTACTGATTGAATTGCCAACTTGTCTGCAAAGACTTGTGCTAGTCCTCCAAAAGCAGTTAGCAAAGCTCCAACAAGAAATAAAAGGTACTTCATCGCATTTTCAACTTTTCTTTGAGAAATCATTAGGAGAGAAATTAAGAAGGAAGAAAGAAGAATCGCAGAAGCTACCAAAAGGGAAGTCTTAAGTTTTTGAAAAATAAAAAAGTACTCAGTGGAAAGTAAAGAAATAGCCATAAGGCCACCAACACTTCTTGCCAGTATTGTTGATGGTAGTTGCTTTGCTGGTTTGTTTATTAATCCAAGAAATACCGCTACTAGAATTAGAGCTAAAGAAGCGTAAATTAAGTACGAATTTTTCAGAAAGTTATTTACGCCTAGGAATATATTTCCTATTAAAAAGATTGCTAAGTAAAGGTATGCGCTTAAATCCGAAATCAGACGAAAAATATCTACCTTGTTGTTTTTCATACTTAAGCTCATCAACAAAAATTTTGTTTATTTAAACTTTTAGAATTCTAGCACGATAGAATCTTCAAGATAAGCAAATCCTAAGCTAACTCTTTATGTTTACTAAAAAAACTAAAAAAGCGTTATGAGCTCTTGCTAGTGGTAAAGGCCTAACTGCCCCTTTTTTTACCTGAATTTCTTGTAAGATTATGTCTACAGCTTCATAGAAAACAAAGTTACTCGGAAGATTTTCACTAAGTTTAACTAGCTGATTATAAGTTGGAACTACTATTGCAACTCTTGAGGAAGGTTTTAGCGCACTGCTCAATGTTTCGAAAGCCATCCATGGCTCAGGGATGTCAATGAACGCTGCATCGAAAAAGTTTTTTTCTTCGATTCCGCTTCTAACGTCAGTTAGTCTAAGGTCAACGTAGTCAAGTAACGAAAACTTCTTCAAGTTCTCTGAAGCAATTCTTAAGGATTCTTCGCTCACGTCTATAGAAACTACCTTCCCACTTGGCTTTACTATACTTGCTAGGAAAATAGTTGTTGCTCCACTTCCGCTTCCTACTTCCAACACTTTGCTTCCACTTTCTATTCCAAGTTTTACTAGAGCATATCCAATTTCCTTAGGGTAGACTATCTGCGTTCTTCTAGCTATTTTAGAAACGATTTCAGAAAACGTGGGCCTAAGGATAAAAACTTCTTCTCCTAAGTTTGTAGTTAACCTACTTCCGTACCCTGAGGAAGAAACTTGTTCAAAGGTCAGGTAGCCTCTATGTGTATGTATTCCTTTCTTCGTTAGTAGATGTAAACTCTTTTTTCCATTTTTAAAAAGAACAAGAACACGTGCCCCTTCTTCTAAGCCTTCGTTCAAGCTTTCACACCTCTATAATAGTAATTGCTTTCCTTGCTGGAAAAGCAACGTTGTAAACTAAAGTTTTTCCAATTCTGCAAGTAAGTTTTGTAGCATTATGTGCATGTCCATGGACTACGATATCTGGTTGAGTAAGAGAAATAACTTCCTCCATTCTAGGGTCCATTAGGTGGGGGTACGCAGACTCTTCTTCTCCAAGAATAGTTTCTTTACAAGTTGCATAGTGAGAAAGAAGTATTACTAAGTTAGCTTCGCTTCTTTTCATAAGCAATTCTCTAACTTTATTTACTCTATTGGAGTAAATTTGCTCTATGTCCTTTATTTTTTCTCTTTGCCAGCTCGTTGGTTGCTGAAGACTGCCCCTCGTTCCTACTATCATTATTTTTTTGTTGCCCAAAGTTATATAAAAAGCCTCATCCATGAGCCAAACTATCTCCTTATACTTTTGTTTTAGTTGTTCATGAAGTTCATCGAATTCTTCATTTCCAAATGTAGCAACTATTGTTCCTTTGTAGATTTTCCTGACTATGCTTAAAACATTAGAGAAAGCGCTAACGTTTCCCTTGTAGATCATATCTCCAGCAAACAGCAGTAAGTCAGCGCTTGATAGCCTTAAGCTAATCGCAGAAGAGAATCGACTCAAGTAAATCGGAGCATGCACATCTGAAACTGCAGCTATTAAAGTCATTTTTTCTTCTCCAAAATTAAACGCTTAGCAATAAATCCAAAGAATGAAGATAAGAAAAGTGTAATGACCTCAAGGTAAGAGTTGAGGAGAAACTCTAAGTTTATTAAAGTTAAAGAAAAAGTAACATATGCGACGATGGCAATAACTCCTAAGATCAACCCCTCCTCGAAATAATCCCTTTCGCTTAAACACAAAGAAACTGTAAAACCTGAAGCTAAAACAAGAAGAATAAACCTAATGTCTTTTTCTATTACAGTAGTAAGTGTAAAAGATAAAGTTAGTAAAGTTGAAACAAAGAACAAACTATAAAGTAGAGTAAAGAAGATGAGATACTTATAGAGCTTCATTTATTCCTTTGAATGAAAAAGTTTTACTTCTTTATAAACTTTATTTTTTAGTTTATGCGGTAGTATACTAGTTCGCTTTTCTTATTAGGCAACCTTGATACAACTTCATTACGCGCATCCTCTGATAATCTAAACTTTTGCGAAGCAATAGTTAGAATTTTCTTTGCAACGTTCTTGTTTTCAACTTTTCCAGGGACTATGATAAAGTAATTGCTGAGTTTATTTTCAGCTCTGTAAGAGTAAGTAAGAGGTTCGCCACTTTCGTCGAAGGAAATTAGAATTTTAAGTGGACAACTCTTAAAGAATCTTTTTTCTCCACTCACGACAAAAGAACCTTTGCTTAAGAAAGTTCCTGAAGGCGCTTTCTTTGAAAGCTGACTCCTCCTAACACAAAAAACATCAAGAGCTGAAAAACCTGCTTCCCATGCTTTGCTTGTATAGGATGCTACTAAGCTCGCAACTTCCTCCATCTCTTCTTCTCTTAGTTCTTGCTTAGGCCAAACGACTGCAAACGGAGAACCAGAAAAGTCGGAATGGAAAACTATAGTATCGTCATCAACTGCGTACTTCTTCAACAAAATTTCATTTGTTATGGCATCTTTCCCAAGCAAAACCATCTTATTTGTTGAAGTAAATGCATATCTAAATTTCTTATACCATGCCCTTTCTTTCTCTTCTTTAAGCTTTATCTTAGTTTCCTTCTTTCCAACCTTCTTTGGTTTTATTGCTTTCGCTTTCCTTTCAAGCTCTTTTGAAATTTCAAATAGCTTAGATGCATTTTTAGCAGCACTTATGTTATAGTCAAGCTCTAGAATAACGTTGTTAACTTCTGCCAGAAGAGTTCTTTTGTCGTAGTTTATTCTCTTTACTTTAATTGGAGGATAGTCCTTTTTTTGGGCTAGTACTACTTCAAACGCCTGTAGGTTTGACATTATAAGGTTTGCCTTTTCTCTAGCCTCCCTTGACATTTCAAGCAGTCTCTTTATCCTTTCTTCTTCTTTACTCTTAGAAGCCTTCTTGCTTTCTACGTAAATTTCACCCGAAGGAGTGTAATACCTGTCTAAAGCTTCAGATATCGAACTAAAAGTCACCATTTGTTCTGCTTGTATGTAACTCAGTGGAATTAATGAGAAGTCTACAACTTCATTAGACTTTATATAAATGGTTGGCATTGGAGCAATTTGGTCAACGAATGTAAATACCTTCTTTAGGTTGGAAATTTCTTCTTCACTTAATTCTTTTATCTTCTTATCTTCTATTTCAAGGTACTTCATAACTGCTTGAGCTAGGTTTCCAAATCCAAGAGTTGCGCTTAAGAATCTAGAAAGCATTTCTTCTTTGTTGCTCATAGAATTTATGTCGAAGTTAAGTGGCGAAGGAAACTTGGAAGGTGGCAAAGAATACTTGATGCCAATGGCTAAGCTTCTATCTTTCATTCTCTTCTTCTCAGTTGTGAAAACTATCACTCCTTCCTTGTTTGTAGCAACTAAAGCTCCTCCATCCATAAGCTCAAGGAATATGCTAAACTTTTCGCTTCCCTTTTCGAGCTCTATCTTTAAAATTCTGTCAAAGTTTATCTGCGTTACTTCTCTTACAAATGAGCCTCTTATCAGTTTTCTAACGTTTATTACGTTAGCGCTTGGTGAAGGAAAAGGGTATATAAATGAAGTTAAGTGTGCTCTGAGCCCCCCTTGGTAAATTAGTCTTCTTGTTCCAGAGGTTGTGTGAAACTTTATTAAAGCTAAATTTAGCTCTTCGTTATAATAGAAGTTTGAAACTCTTGCGTTTTTTAGTAAGTTTTCTAGCTCTTTTGCTAAAAAGTAAACCTCTACTCTAGATAGTTGCCTCAACTCTTACCTAGATGCATTTCTAAAAATAAAACTTTATAAACCATTTTTTACTTAAGGTAAAAAGAAGAAATTCAGGTGTTTTTATAATGGAGGAAAAGGAGTCAGAAAAACTTGAAAACATTGTTTATTGGACGAGGTGCCTCATAGGGTCTTTGCTAGGCGTAATTTTTGCAATCTTCTGGAGGCCAAACTTAGGTAGCGTAATAACTGCAACTTCAATTGCATTACTGATTTTCTTAATCTCTTACTACGTTATTAGGTGGATTCTTGGAGAAGTTAGAGTTAACATTTTAGGTGGAAAGAATAAGATTTATACTATTGGAATAGGTGCATACTTTACAGCTTGGCTATTTTTCTGGATTCTCGTTTACACACTGTTCTTCTATCAACCTTCTCCTAGCTAGAGCCTTTTTTCTTAGTGTTACTATAATTAAGTTAAAAAATTTTTAAACTTAAAAATAAGTGATAAAAATTTTAATACCCTATTGTTCATACTCTACTGTCTTAAGTTTAATCTGGTGATTAAAAATGAGTTCTGAAGCTGGAGAAGAGAAGACTGAAAAAAATGGAGAGAAATTATCGTTAGAACTTGAGCTTCTCACTCTCAAGAATGAAGTAAAACTCCTGAAAAGTGAACTAGAAGAAGAGCGAAAAAGGTATAACGAAGTTAAAAATAAAATGGACTATCTTACAGCAGATTTTGAAAACTTCAGGAAAAGGGTTGAAAAAGATAAACTCAACGCTACTTTAAGTGAAAAGGAAAGAATAATTAAGAAAGTTCTTCCTTTAGTTGATGAGCTTGAACTTGCAACTAAGATGGCGGATAAGAACGATGAACAGTTAGCAGAGGGCCTTAAGATGGTTTTAAATAAGTTTATTGCGTTCTTAAGAGAAGAGGGCTTTGAAATAATCGAAACAGTGGGCAAACCTTTTAATCCTAACTTTCACGAGTCTTTGGATGGAAAAAATGAAGGAATTATTACAGAAGAGGTTAGGAAAGGATTTATGTTTATGGGTAAAGTTATTAGGCCTAGTATAGTTAAGCTTGGTGATGGAGGTGAGAAGAAATGAGCAAGGAAACTACCGAAAAAGAAAAAATAATTGGAATAGACTTAGGAACAACAAACTCTGCAGCAGCAATAATTGAAGGTGGTAAGCCAATAATAATACCAAGCGCAGAAGGTCCAACGGTTGCTGGGAAGATGTTTCCTTCAGTAGTAGCCTTTACTAAGGATGGCGAAATCTTAGTTGGAGAACCTGCAAAGCGCCAAGCTACTGTAAATCCTGAAGGCACAATATTTGAGATTAAGAGGAAGATGGGCACCAACTATAAAGTTAAAGTTTATGGAAAAGAATATACTCCAGAGCAAATATCTGCTTTTATTCTTCAAAAGATAAAGAGAGATGCAGAACAGTACCTTGGTTATCCAATTAAGAAAGCAGTAATTACAGTCCCTGCGCACTTTAACGACAATCAAAGGCAAGCTACAAAGGATGCAGGAGAAATAGCAGGTCTTGAAGTTGTTAGAATAATAAACGAACCAACTGCAGCTTGTTTAGCTTATGGAATAGACAAGCTTGAAAAAGAAATGAAGATCTTAGTCTTCAGTTTTGGAGGAGGCACACATGACGTTACTGTAATGGACTTTGGCCAAGGGGTTTTCCAAGTCTTAGCTACAAGTGGAGACACACAAACTGGAGGTGCCGATGTTGATAATGCAATAGTACAGTACTTAATTGAAGAATTCAAGAAGGAAACTGGAATCGACTTAAGTAAAGTTAACGACAAAATGGTAATGTATAGGCTTAAGGAAGCTGCAGAGAAGGCAAAGATTGAACTTTCAACCTTACTTCAGACCACAATAGATATACCTTTCTTGTACTATGATTCTTCTGGACCTAAGCATTTGCATGTAGTGCTAACTAGAGCAAAGCTTGAAGAACTTGCAATGCCAATAGTTAGAAAGGTAGGCGATACGATAATGCGTGTCTTAGAGGATGCAAAGCTAACTCCAAAAGATATTGATAAAGTTATACTAATTGGTGGTATGACGAGAATGCCTTTAGTACAAAGGTATGTTGAAGAAGTAACCGGAAAAAAGGTAGAAAGAGGCGTAGACCCAATGGAAGCTGTAGCTATTGGTGCTGCGATCCAAGGTGCAGTATTAACTGGGGAAATAAAAGATATTGTTCTTCTAGATGTTACTCCACTAAGTTTAGGTGTTGAAACTTTGGGTGGAGTATTTACAAAGATAATTGAAAGGAACACAACTATTCCAGTTAGGAAAAGTCAAATCTTTACAACAGCTGCAGACAACCAAACAACAGTAACCATACACGTACTACAAGGTGAACGGCCTATGGCTGCCGACAACGTTAGCTTAGGAATGTTTAATTTAACGGGAATACCTCCAGCACCAAGAGGCGTTCCTCAGATTGAAGTTACCTTTGATATAGACGCAAACGGAATACTGCACGTAACTGCAAAAGACTTAGGAACTGGAAAGCAGGCTGGAATTACTATAACTGGTTCAACAAAGTTGTCAAAGGAAGAAAAGGAAAGGCTAATAAAAGAAGCTGAAATGTACGCTGAGCAAGACAGAAAGAAGAGAGAGGAAGCTGAGCTAAGAAACGAAGCTGACTCTCTGATATACACCGCAGAAAAAACCGTTAAAGAGCTAGGTGACAAGATTGGGAAGGATAACGTAGACAAGATAAACAATGCAATCAATGAACTAAAAACAGCTCTTGAAGAAAAAGATATCGAGAAAATAAAACAGAAGAAGGAAGAGCTTTCAAAAGTACTGCAAGAAGCTGGAACTGTAATCTATCAACAAGCAGCCCAAGCTACTCAACAAGCTCAAAGGCAAGAAACTTCTGGAAAGACAGAAGAAAAAGTTAGAGACGCTGAGTACAAAGCCGAAGATGAAAAGAAATGAATGAATGTAAACTTTGCCATACAAAGTTAGCACCCTGTTTCAGCACAAAGAAAATTCAGGTCTCTTATAATTTTTCTTTTAAATTATTTTTTGTAGGAAGATGAGATGAGCAGCAAGAAAGATTACTATGAAATACTTGGTGTTCCTAGAAATGCTACCAAGGAAGAAATAAAGCGTGCATTTAGACAGCTTGCTCTAAAATATCACCCAGACAGAAATAAGTCTCCTGAAGCAGAAGAAAAATTCAAAGAAATTTCAGAAGCATATGCTGTTCTTTCTGATGATGAAAAAAGAAGACTGTATGATATGTATGGTCATGAAGGAATATCTGGAAGGTATACAACTGAAGATATATTCAGGGGAGCTGACTTTGAAGACTTATTTAAAGACTTAGGCTTTGACTTTGGATTTGAAGATATATTTGAGAGGTTCTTTGGATTTAAACCTGGATTTGAGCGTGGAGGGCGAGATCTGTCGTACGATCTAGAGGTTACACTGGAAGAGGTCTCAACTGGGGTAGAAAAGGAGATCGAATTTTATAAATTAGAGAAGTGTGACGTATGCGGAGGAACTGGAGCAAAACCAGGTACAAAGCCAAGAACATGTCCAAGGTGTGGCGGAACGGGAAGAGAGCGTCACGTAAGAACTATGGGTTTTGCTAGGCTTTACACAGAAACAACGTGCAGTTTGTGTCATGGTAAGGGATACGTAGTAGACTCGCCTTGTCCTAAGTGTGGAGGTAGTGGAGTGGTAAGAACAACAAGAAGGATAAAGCTGAAGGTTCCTGCTGGTGCATACGATGGACTTACGCTAAGACTTAAGAATGAAGGTGACTACGATCCAGATTCTAGGAAGTATGGAAATTTGTATGTTGTAGTTCATGTAAAGCCTCATAGGTTGTTCATTAGAGAAGAAGATAATATCATCTATGATGCCAAGGTGAGCTTTCCAACTGTAGCACTTGGTGGTGAAATCGAAGTTCCTACACTAAATGGAAGCACCAAGCTAAAGATACCTCCTGGAACTCAGCACGGAACTATCATTACATTGAGAGGAAAAGGCTTACCTCACTTAGATAGCTATGGAAGAGGAGATGAACTGGTTAGGATAAATGTCATAGTCCCAAAGAAACTAACAAAGCGACAGGTTGAACTACTTATAGAATTTGAAAAAGAAAGCCTTAAAGAAACTTAAAGTATTATTTACTTCTTTTCTTCTAGTTCAACTTCTGGTAGCACGTTTTCTGTTTTTTGACTCTCAACTTTTAATTCTCTTGATATCGTTCCCATTTGCGAATAGTATTTAACTATCACATTAGCTACACTTTTGTAGTTTCTTATGTTGTTTTTCAATAGCCATCTTAACAAAAACTCTCTTCTTTCAATTTCAGCTACGTATGCATTTTCTGCTCTACCACTCATTAGGCTTACGTTTTTTAAGTGTTCACTTTCTTCAATATTTATTTCATAACTATCAGTTCTAGGATTCCATCTTGCTATTTCCTTTGGAGTCCCATCTTTTAGAATTTCCCAAACTTTTCTAATCCTTCTTCCGAAGGTAATGCCTTCCGCTCCTATCTTTGGTAGAACAACTCTTTCAACTAAAACCGTAACATTCATTAGTGGGATGTAAGATGGCGCTACGTTCATTGGAGGGCTTGTGAGCCTTTTTATTGCATAGTCTAAATCTTCAGCATGTATTGTACTGAGACCACCGTGACCAGTTGCCATTGCTTGAAACAGTACGAAAGCTTCCTCACCCCTTATTTCTCCTACTACGATGTAATCTGGCCTATATCTCAACGAAGCTCTAACTAAGTCGTATAAGGTTACTTCTCCTATTCTTGAACCTCCTAAGCCATAGCTTGAACGAGAAACAAACTGAACCCAATTTTCATTGGGAATATTGAGTTCTGCTGTTTCTTCAACTGTAACTATCTTTAAACCAGGTTTTAGCAGGTTCGTTAGCGCATTTAAGAACGTAGTCTTTCCAGCACCCGTACCTCCCATTATCATTATCGTTAATCTGTTTTCTAGGATCAACCAAAAGTATGCTGCTAGTCTTGGGTTCAATGTTCCAAAACTTATTAAATCAATTATGCTTAGAGGTTCTTCTCTGAACTTTCTTATCGTAAACGTTGAGCCTGCACCTGAAACTTCTTTACCATATGTAGCAGCTAACCTATGCTTTTCTGGAAGCATGGCATCAACTATTGGAAACGCAGTACTTACGTGGCGTCCTGCGAGGTGAGCAAGTTTAACAACAAGGTCGTTTAGGGCATCGTTGTCAACGATCATTAAGTTTGTTGAAATGCTTTCATATTTTCTGTGCCACACAAATAGTGGGCGATTAATTCCATTGCACGATATATCTTCAATATTTGGGTCTTGTACCATAACGTTAATTGGCCCATATCCTATAAGGTCTCTCCTTACATAGTACTTTATCTTATCCAGAGAGTCTTTACTGCTTAGCTTTAAGAAATTTTTGTACTTGTTTATTACCCTATCAACTTCGCTTAGAACATACTTTTTAGCATCCTGAGTTTGTTCTTTTGGAGGTATAAGCTCTTTTGAGAGGATGTCAACTAATTTTTCATAGGTCTCTTCTTCTTTTTCGTTCAACTTAACTTCATCAACAAAGTAGTAAAGAGCATAGCCTCTTTCTTTTACTTCAGCTATAATAACTCTTGCAAATGGTTTTTCTATGTCATAAGTTTCAACAATATTTGCATTACTTGGTAGAGGAGAAAATTGAAATGGCTCAACTTTTACTTCTTTTTCCTTACCCTTTTTTAATTTCTTTTTTTCTTCGGGTTTTTCCTCTTTCTTTTCAACCTTAGTTTCTTCTTTTTTCTCAACTTTTGCTTCCGTCTGCAAGTTCTAACTATTGTAAGGGTTGCATGAACTTAAATCTTTCGTTTTACATTTATTTAGAGTTTCATAAAATAAAAAGAAGCATTTTATTTTATTGTTTAAATTATTTAATTCGTTAAGATTTTGCTCATTTAGTTATTTTTTAGGAAGGACTTGTTCAGAATTTTTCAAAGTAGTAACAGTTCCAAAATGTTCTTTTCTTATAAAACGAGGTCGTTATCAGCAGTTTCAAAGTAGGTAGACTTAAGTAGAATGAGAAAAACATTGGCGTCTAAGTAAACTAAATACAATAAAGTTGAAGAATTGCAGCAAATTAGAGCCTACAACATAAGACATAACTATGAACTAAAAGAATTCTTAGAAGATTATAGACGCTTACTTCAAAGAGCAGTAGACGAAATATGGAATAACATAGTTTGGATTAATAAAACAAATAATAATGGAAGAAATAGAATTATTCCAATAATTCCTAA
>JAAOZO010000243.1 GCA_011605715.1 Nitrososphaerota archaeon
GATGAAACTATAATCTTTAATTTTGCTAAGAAAGCTTACTTATGGGCAGCTAGAGAAGTAAAGAGTGGAGAAGTTATAGCACTGCAAGTAACTAGAGGAAGGGGAATAGGAGAATGTTTAAGATTTTTAGAGAAATTAAAAGAAGTATGCAAGAACAATCCTACTGTTTATACTGATAGTACTATAGTACAACTGGCCAATGAAGTTCCTTAAGATAGGAGGTAATAGGAACCTTTGGTTCCTATTTTGGGATAAGGAATTCAATTGAGCAATGGTTCTCTGAACTAAAGAGAAGGATAAGACAGTTCAACGTTTGCTTTCCCACTTACAAGCCAAGAGTTTCAGAGCGGTGGATAGCATCGTGGGTAGCCTTAAGTTGACAGTCTCAACTTTGTGCCTGAAAGATTTAAATTACATCGATATCAATAACACGGTATGGAAAAGACAGATCAGGGCTTTCACGAAGACTCAAAGAAACCTGGTCTTAGAAACGTTTATGCGATGGGGCTCGTAAGTTTCTTTACTGATGTTTCAACGGAAATGGTCACAGGCTACTTGCCTGTCTTTATAGTTAAGGATTTAGGTGGAACGAAAGCAATTCTTGGACTAATTGAAGGAGCTGGAGAACTTGCTAACAATTTCTTCAGGATGATAAGCGGTTTTCTTTCAGATAGGCTTGGAAAGAGAAAACCTTTAGTGTTCGCAGGTTATGCTTTTTCTACGATTTCAAAACCTCTTTTTGCAGTTTCAACAACGCCAGCAGAAGCTCTTTCGGTTAGAGTTATGGATAGAACAGGCAAGGGAATAAGAACTTCTCCACGTGACGCTCTTCTTAGCCAATCTGTAGATGAAAAAGTAACTGGAAAAGCTTTTGGTCTTCACAGAACCCTTGACCAGCTGGGTGCTATTCTTGGACCTCTACTTGCAACAATTCTTTTGCCTTTAATTGGACCAAGACCTCTTTTTGTAGCTTCATTCATACCTGGCATAATTGCTTTGCTTATTCTGTGGTTTCTTGTAGTAGACGTGAAAACTGCTCCTAGAAAATCACAACTTCTTAAAGGCGCTTCTAAAATCGTGAAGGGTGAGTTTCTTCTCCTCCTAGCAATACTGGCTATATTTGGGATTGGCTACTATGACTTTTCGTTCATACTTGTTCGCTCAGCTGAGCTGGGAATTACTCCTGATCTAGTACCCCTAGTTTACATGGCAATTAACTTATTTCATACTGCTGTAGGCTATCCTGCTGGAGTTCTTTCTGATAAGATCGGAAGAGAACCTCTCCTCGCAACATCTTTTTTACTCTTCTCATTAACTTCCTTAATCTTTGCTTATTCCAGTGGACTTCTTGCAATAATTTTGCTTGTTGTTTTTTATGGTCTGTATTTTGGAATATATGAAACAGTTTCAAGAGCATTAGTTCCAAGGTATGCCCCCTCAGAACTCAGAGGAACAGCTTATGGGTTGTTCTATATTGTGGTAGGGCTGTCAAATTTGGTAGGTATGTCGTTAGTAGGATTTATTTGGGATAACGTTGGTAGAACACAAGCCTTTACTTATAGTACTCTTACTGGAATCATTGCAACAGTTTTAGCTAGCCTCCTCGTCATCAGAGCAAGGAGAAAACTTAACAAAGAAAAGCAATCTTCGTCACTTTAAGGTAAAATAGAAAGTCAGCTAAACTATTCGCAATTTGTCAATTGTTCTTAAGCGAGTTTCTGCTCTAAGGATATATTCAATTAATACAGAAGGATTATAGCAATCATTCAGGCGTTAATAAATTTAGCATATGCATTGATATGCTATAAAAGGGCGAATAAAAGGAGAGTTTAAACCTGTTCCAAGTCTTTTCATAGCAATCTCTTATCTCAGACAACAACTTTCTTCTTAACTCTTTCTTCCCTAAACCGCTCCATATTTCCTGTTGTCTCCAAGTAAAGTCTAAGTCAACGCTGTATTGTTGAGATTATTTTCTCTTCTGGTAAACTACGGTATCTAAAAACGTAAGCAAAATCTAGGAGAGTCTTCTCCGCATCAGAGAACCTAATTCCATTCTTATCTACTACTCCTAAGCTAAGAAGCCTACTCTTAAGCTTAAGAAACTTCACTTTCTCTTCGGCGATCTCTATTTCTTTAGGCCGGTAAATCTTATCGTCCACCACGAAGATTGTCCTAAAAACTCATGAGTAAGACCATTAAACCTTAGTGCGGTATAGAGCCCAAAGTACCAGTTTACCCCAAGCTTGTCTAATCCTGAAGAAATAACCCAGTAAGGGTCTATAAACCTCTTAAGCTTGAACTCTTCAATAGTCTTCGCATAGTATAGATCCCTTAAGATCCTGGTGAAATATCCATAAGATATCATGAAATTAATCGTATTAACATGATTCACTCGGAACCTTTTACAGATTCTTTTCACCTCTTCTCTAGTGATAACACTACCCCAAACTTCGATAACAAGAACTTTGTCGCAATCCTCATAGTATTTATTTATGTAATAACCTTTAAAAATCTTTTTGATTGTTACATAAGCCATTTTTAAAGTTTAACGAAGCAAAGTTAAAAGAGGAAATAAACTTTTTAGTGAACAACCTAAACAGTACAAAAGGCTGAGCTTGACAACGCCACATTTCCTATAAATAAATTAGTACCATCAAGTTTCATTAGCCACGCAGTATAAAAGAATAGTGTTCTACTTTTCTAGAACAAAGCGTACTAAGAATTAGAATAAAATATCCCATGTGCGTAGCAAATATTGTGGGAAATGGAGCACAAAAAAAGCCTTCTCATTGCAATAGTACTTTCTGTATTGTTCACTGTTGCTTTAGTTTATGCAACATTCGAAATTCCAAAATTGATTAACAGTCTTCTAGTTCACGTATTTCCAGACTATGCTTTAATTGGAGAGTGGGACAAAGTTCAAGAGGTAACCGCGGCTATGAGACCTTTTGGCTATGTTGCATTTTTATGTGTGTTAGGCTTAATGTTAGTTGGATTTATAATTAACAGGTGGAAACTATCAGTTCTGAGTTCGTTCTCTTTGTTTCTGCCAGTGTTCAGTAGGTTTGCTTTTACAATGTTCTTTCTTGCTGGAGTTGGCTTTTTGAGAATTTTGTGGTTTCCGTTGATTGACGCTTCACCAACGATCCTTAAGCTTGGAAATGTTGTTTATATGCCCTACTTAATATTAGAGTTCTTATTTCATTTCATAAACATTGACATAGGAATTCCGTTTAGTATTCTTTCTATGAGCATTGGAATTTTCGTCTTCTTCTTAGGAGTTATAACTTGGCTATATGGAAAGTCTAATGGTATTGAACTAATAGATTTTTGGATATATAGGTACTCAAGACATCCTCAATATTTAGGCTTCTTAATATGGAGCTACGGACTTTTGTTGTTAACTTCTTTATTAAGTGTACCTCGTGGAGGTTACGTTCCGCCTCCAAGTCTTATATGGTTGTTCTTAGCTTTAGTGACAATTGGCTCCGCTATACAGGAAGAAAATGCAATGACTAAGAAGTATGGAGAAAAATACTCAGAGTATCGTAACAGTACTGCATTTATGATTCCACTTCCTAAAGGCGCTTCTACCTTGATTATGATTCCTGTCAAGGTTTTATTAAGAAAAGAATGGCCAGAAAGTAAAAAAGAAGTAGTTTATGTTATCGTAATCTACGGAACAATGTTTATATTTTTGTCGCTTCCGTTGCTTGCCTTCTTCTAACTCATCGTTGTTTTTATAAATAACTGAAACATGTTTTTCGTGCAAGACACGAGAAGTACAGGCATAAACTTACGTGCCTTAACAACTAATGTATTCTCTTTTTAAAAATACCCTTTCAACTTCGTTGTCAACTTATTTAGCAAAGTATGGCCATGTTTATTGCTTATATTAATAGAAAGGTATATTCTCAACTCCCAAAAGATTATTATAACTTTAGTAAAACGTAAAGATTTTTATTTAAAGTTACATTTAAGTATTTTTATTCAAATGCAGGAAGCTTACTAGTATCTATAAGCTAAAACTTATCAGCCATTTCCATAAAGGTAAACACTTAATCTTTCTATTTTCAACTTCTAATTCACCTTCATAGTCCCATGTGATTATTAGTAAATCTTTGCACTTTAATTCTTCAGAAGCTTTAATTAAATTTTCAACTTCTCTTTTTTCAATCTCATCTTTACTGTTGGCATAGGTAACTTGAATTAATTTCTTGATGTTCGTACCTTCTCGGATAACAAAATCCACTTCATTTCCATTTCTCTTTCCGTACTCCTTCCAGTAAAAAATTTCAAACTTTGAACTCTCCTTTCTCCTTAGCAGTTCTACTGCAACTGAATTTTCCATCAATCTACCAAAACTTTTTTCAGCATTTGAATAAATTGCTCTGACTATACCATTATCTACAACGTATAGCTTTTTTGGATATTGTTTCCTTTCTTTTATTGAGTAAGAAAAGATTTCAATAGGAAACAAGAAGAAAACCTCCTCTGAGTATTTTAGGAATTTAATCAAGGTAGACTTACTGCACTTCAATCCCAATGTCTTCAAATAATTGTAAATTTTGGAAACGCTCACTTGTTTAGAAAAACAAGTCACAGCATATCTTAGAAAAGCATCTAATAAAATAGGGTCAACTTTATACCTCTCTACAAGATCTTTGTAAAAAATTGTTTCGTAATAAGTCCTTAGAATCTTTTCTTTTGCATCAACCTCCTCTGTTAAAACAACTTTCGGATATCCTCCAAATTTAACGAACTCTTCTGTTAACCTAAGTATTTTTCCTCTTTCCTCCAAATAGCTTAATACTTCGACATTTTTCAATTCAATTTTTTTTGCTTTTAAAAATTCTCTAAAACTAAAGGGAAATACTATAAAATCTATACTTCTTCCTCTCAAGGCCGTCGCAATCTCTTTGCTAGAAAGTTTTGAAGAAGATCCAGAAATAAAAATCTTAAATTTCCCACTTTCATAAACTCTTCTTACCCATTTGTCCCAATCTCTAACGTTTTGAATCTCATCAAGAAAAAGGTATATCTGAGTCTTCTCTTCAGGCAGAAACAACTGATAGAAAACCTTTATCATATCTTCTAAATTGTTTGCATCTAAATTTCTTAATCTCTCATGCTCAAAATTTACATAAAGCATGTTTTCTCTAGAAACCATACTAGAAAGCTCTCTAATTAGCTGAAACACTCTGAAAGTTTTTCCTGCTTGTCTTGGCCCTATTATTGTAATTATCGTAGTTGGTTCTAATGGTATTTTGATTTCTCTCTCAACAAGTTCAGGTAGCTTTCTTACTCTCCATTCAGAAAGAACAACTCTAAAGTCCTCTTCTCTCATAAATTGTACTGTATTAGAACAATTTTATAAACATTTTGTTCTTTTAAGGAACAACTTTCATTGACTCTTGAACAATTTATAAAACAAGACATAGCAGTAGACGGTAGTCTTAGAGCTTGAAACATAGGCGTAGCTAAGAATAGTGAGCTAAAGAAACCTTTTACAGCAGTTTTATCCTCTGCCTCTGTCTAATGAACTCAAGAAAGACAAGTTCTAATAGTTCCAGAAAACTATGTATGTCAAAAACTACGAAGTTTAGAACCATCCTAAAAATAGTTATGCTTAAATATTATTACTTAATAAAATGATAGTTAGAAATGTCTGAAGCTTCATTGGAAGACCAGTTCTTAGAATTATTGAAGAAAAACGAAAAATTTAGGCTAGCTGTTGCCTCTTATCTAGGTTACAACGAAATTCTAAGGAAGCTAAGCGAACATGATGAAAAGTTTAATTCAATATTAGAAGAAATAAAACTTTTAAGAGAAGGCCAGGAAAAGCTATGGGAAGAAGTCAAGGCTTTAAGAGAAGAGCAGAACAGACTATGGGAAGGACAAAACAGACTATGGGAAAGCCAGAACAGACTATGGAAAGAGGTCAAGTATCTAAGAGCTGAAGTTGACAGCTTTGGAAAGGCTGTAGGACGAACACTTGAAGATTACACAGCAGCATTTGTTAGGGTAATACTTGAAGATAAAGGATATCCCAAAGAAAAAATAAACATAAGGAAAACCACGATAATTCACGATAATAAAATTGTTGAAATAGACATCTTTAATGAAGATCCCTTAATTGTTGGAGAAGTAACAACTTATTTGAATACAGTTGAACAAGCTAAAGAAGAAATTAATAAGATACTATATGATAAGGAAGTAGTAGAAAGAAAATTTAAGAGAAAAGTTGAAATGAAAATATTAGCAGTAGCAAATGTGCCCTCAAACGTGTTAGAAGAATTAAAGAAGCTAACAGAAGACAACGAGATAACGTTCATTTTTGGAAGAGAATTAGTACAGGAAATTTAGAAATAATAAAGTTTATAGATTAGCTCTAACTTTATCGGCAAGAATTTATCAGTAAGAAGTCTATTCTGGAGGAGTAGAACAACAGTTGTTTTTAACCTAAGCTTCTTTCTCTAGTTAACAATATAGGAAACACTACAAATGGAAATGTTGCTATTTCTCTGTTAACTTAAGCTTCATAATGTTACTCTAAGCTTTTGAACTATTTTAATTACTTCCTCTTGGTTAAACAAGTGAAACAAGTTAAGCCATCTCAAAACATAATCGGCGTCCTCGATCTTAGAAGAAGGAGAGGGTGACTCAGCGGGGATAAATTCAAAGAAGTGCTTGAAAACTTTATAGGAAGTTTTAAAAATACTCCGTTTGAAAGTCCTAAAGGTTTTCCAGTTCTAACTCAACTGCTCGCCGACTCATGGCCCTCGATATTAAGTGAACACGTTTATAAGGCGAACGCTATTCAGGTTCAAACATGCATATACTCTGGTAGCAATGTGCTTCTAAGTGCTAGTAAAAAATTTAGTGATTAAAGCAGTCAAAATGGGAATAAGGTCGATTGATACTGAGGATGAAAGCAAGATTAAAGAACTGTTAGAAAAATAGCGCATGCTAAGAGTTTAAGGCTCCTCAAGCATCTCTCCAATGCGTATAAAACCAAAATAGAAGTCATCCCCAACCTTGTCTTTTACCTTATTAATCTTCTCATAAAATCTATCTATGCGAACTTTTACATCTTCATTTATTGCTTTAGCTAGAATTTTTATCTTTTCGTAATTCTTTACGAGTTCTTTGTCCTTAAGTAGTTCTAATCTTTTTCATCATCTGAAGACAAGAGCTACTCAAAAATGTGGAAACTTGGGTATAGTACTGAACAGTTTAAATCTTTCTAAAGTGTTAAAGAGAATAAAAAATTGTCTCCAACTTGATTTCTTACGTCATTAATCTTCTTGCAAAGTTCACCAACACGAACTTTCATATCTCTACTTGTAACCCTAACCATAGACCTTATTC
>JAAOZO010000048.1 GCA_011605715.1 Nitrososphaerota archaeon
CTGGTTTAATGCTGAAAAAGTAAAGCCAGCAAACAGTGGAACAGAAGCTAACATGTATGCTGTAAGACTTGCAAGGGCTTATACTGGAAAGAAAAAAATTGGAAAAATGGAAGGAGGATGGCATGGAGGCTTTAATGGACTACACAGAGCGGTAAACTACCCTTACGATAAGTCATCTTCGTTGGGACTAGTTGAAGAAGAAAATGTTGTTCCTTTGCCGTTTAACGACCTTGAAGGCACGATAGAAAGAGCTAAAGAAGAGGACTTAGCAGGTATAATTTTGGAGCCAGTACTTGGGGCTACAGGAGTTATTCCAGCTAGTGAAGACTACCTCAAAGGGCTTAGGGAATTTTGCGATAAAAGAAACATCGTGCTAATATTTGATGAAGTTATTACTGGGTTTAGGTATCCTGGTGGTGTACAGAACTACTACAAGGTAAAGCCAGACTTAACAACGTTGGGAAAAGCTGTTGGAGGACAATATTTTGCAGGTGCTGGTGGAATCTGCGGAATTTCAGAAATAATGGATTTGCTTGACCAAATTAAGAGGCCAAACTTTTGGGAACGCTCTTTTCACGGAGGAACTTATGTAGGCAATGCGCTAACGATGCGAGCAGGCTACGTTACAATAAAAGAACTTGAGAAAAGGAAAGATGAAGTTTACCCTTACATTAATTCTCTTGGTGAGCATGGAAGGAAGAAAATTGAAGAAGTTCTAAAAGAAAACAAGTTTGAAGCTTATGTTACTGGGTTGCTCTCGATGATCGGTTTGCATTTTACAAAAGAAAGGCCTACAAATGGAATAACAGCAGAAAGAACTAAAAACAAAGAAATTGGAAGAAAAATGTTTAGCTATATGCTACAAAGAGGAATAGTTTACCAAAGACCAGAGACTCCACACTTCGCAATATCTACTGCTCATACAAAAGAAGAAGTAGAAAAATTAGTGGAAGAAATTGGAAACTTCATTGAAGAGACAAAAAGAAAGGCTGAAAGCTTCTGAGCTTAATCAGAGAATACTCATTGTTCTTGAATCGATTTCATTACTGTTTTTACGTCTTCCAGTTCCTTGTCTGAAAGTGGAAGTAGAGGTAACCTTGGCGCTCCAACGTTGTAGCCCATTAAGTTCAAGGCAGCTTTAACATACGAGATCCATCTTCCTCTTCTTTCGGTTAGGAAAAACCATGGTAAGAGCTTAAAGTAAATTCTCTTTGCTTTTTCTAAGTTACCCTCTTTGAAGAATGCGTCGTACATCTCTTTTTGAAGCCTAATCGTAACATTGGCCGCGCCAGAAACCCACCCTACGGCTCCTACCAAGAAAGCTTCCAAAGAATTTTCATCCTTTCCAAAAAATATTGTTGGTTTTCCTTTCCCAAGGTAAAATGTCTCATGCACGTATGCAACGTCTCCATGCGTTTCTTTAATGTATTGAATTATGCCTTCGTTGGCCATCTTGACTAAAAGCTGAGGCTTTACGTAAACTCCAGTTGTCCAAGGGTTATTGTATAGCATTATAGGAATACTAACTGCCTTAGAAATTAGCTTAAAGTGATTAAACAGTTCTTCTTCGTTTGGCTTGTAGTAGTAGGGTGGAGTGATAAGCAAGCCATCTGCGCCTACTTTTTCAGCAAACTTAGAGAGCTCAATTACACTTTTTGTTGAACAAGAAGAAACACCAGCTAGAACTGGAACTCTTTCACCAACATGACTTACAATTTCTTCGATTAGCCTTTTTCGCTCCTGGTCGTTTAAGTTGAAAAATTCACCAGTACTCCCCTCAACTATTATTCCATCGGCTCCATTGCTTATAAGAAAGTCAACATGTTGTTTTGTAAGTTCGTAGTTTATTTCTTCATTCCTGTCGAATACGGTTATCACTGGAGGAAAAACACCTGAAAAGACCTTTTGTGAGCTCATAACATCATGTGCAAGTTTTTAGTATATAAATTTAAGTTCATTACTCTAATACTAGAGAAGAAAGATTCGCTACCTTTTTACTTAGATAAAATAAATTTTAGAGCCAGTATTCTTTTGAAATGGGAAGATTAAGCAAAAATAGCATTAAAGAAAAACTTGTGTCATTTATTGCAGTACTTAAAGTCTCCCTGACAGGAGAGGAGGCTAATGAGGACTTTGATGAACTCAGGATAAACCCTAGACTTTAACGACTATTTTCCTTCTAAAAATTCGATAGATTTCTCTTTAAATCTTCTCAGTATAATGACTATAACACTTGAATCTAAGACACACATCTATCTTAATCTCTGTGTTTCTTTTATATTTTTCACGATTTCTTCCTCAGGAAGCCTAGATAAAAGTTCTCCAAGCTCTTTAGCTGCTTCTTTAGTTTTTTCAATTCTTTTTTTCTTCAATTCCTCTTCGATGGCTCTTCTTGCGACTTTACTCACTTCAATCTTGTACTTTTAAGCTCTTCTTTTAGTTCTTTTAGTATTCTTACAGTTATCGTTGTACTCATAAAATATTACTTATTTTTTGTAACACCTAAATAAAGGTTTCTAAAAATAGGCTAACAAAGGTTCTTCTCTAGTTTCGTTTTTCGTTATGTTTAAAGGTTCCGAGCTGCATAGCTTTTTGGCTTTCATAGCTCTTGGGATTCATCAGCCTAGCTTTTATTCTTTGCACTACTCTTTAATTACTTCAAGAAAAAAAGGTCTCCTTTTTACTGATAGTAACCATTTAAGGTAATCTTACCAGTTTAATTATATGTTGAGGACGATCTGACAATCCATATGTTAGTATTACGCTATCTCCAGACTTAAACTTATTCTTTTTAACTAGCAAAGAAAGAGCTTTCTCCAATCCAGCCTCATAATCTTTTTCGCCTATCAGTAGAGATTCAAAGTTCCAAAGCAAGTTAGTTTGCCTAACAACTTTTTTACTTGAACTTGAAGAATAAACTTTCATTTTTGGCCTAAACTTTGCGATTCTAAACGCAGTATTCCCAGACTTTGTGTAAATGATAACGTTGCTCTCCAGCACTTCGGACAGCTTAACTAAACCATAAGAAAACTTATCACTTAAATTTTGAGGTTTAGCTTCAACTTCGTTCAAAGCTGCTAGTTCCTTTTCTGCAAGAGATATTATTTTATCAAGAAACCTTGTAGTTTCTACTGGATGCTTACCTATTGAAGTTTCATTTGTTAACAAAAATCCAGAAGCTCTTTCTTTTATTGCATTGTATACGTCAACAGCCTCGGACCTTGTTGGGACTATGCTTTCCGTCATTGAAGTTAAGATTTGAGTAGCAACTATTGCTTGTCTTCCGCTTCTAATAGACTCTTCGATTATCTTACTTTGTAAGAATGGAACTTCTTCTATGCTAAAGTGCAACCCAAGATCTCCTCTTGCAACAATAACCATGTCACAAACTTCTAAGATTTCTTTTAGATTCTTGAATCCAGCAGCTGTTTCAATTTTAGACATCACTCTAATATCAGAACCATCATTTTCTTCTAAAAGTTTCTTTAGCGCAACAATATCATCCTTTTTCTTTACATAACTCATTGCAATGTAATCAACTTCATTTTTTACACACCATTTTAAGTCCTGCTCATCTTTAGGAGAAATTGCTGGTAAGCTATACTCCTTTCCTTTTATTACAATGGCTTTCCCTGAAGTTAACTTTCCATCTGAAAGAGCTTTTACTTCAACTTTGTCTTCATGCTTTCTTAAAACTTTAAGTTGAACTTTTCCATCGTCTATTAGTAAGATGTCTCCTTCCTCTACGTCGCTAAAGAAGATTTTAGAAGAAGGAGGGAACTCTTTAGACGAAATTAAAAAGTGATCATCTGCCTTAAAGTGTTTTTCCTTAATTTCTCCAAGCCTTATACTTGGACCCTGTAAGTCTCCAATTATTGCTAGAGGTTTATTCAGGTCATCTTCAGCTCTTCTTATATTTTTTACGTAAAGGGCTCGCTCCTCCTCAGTTGCATGAGAAAAGTTGATTCTAAAACCATCTACGTATTGCGCAACTTCTTTAACAACTTCGTAATCCATAGTAGAAGGACCAAGCGTAACTATTACTTTTGTTCTTCTCATCGTATAAATTTCGGCTAGAAGAAGTTGCGAAGAGTAGTTAAACCTTTTCGTAAGTTAAAGGAAGTCAACAAATCAGACCTATGAATGCACTACTTCTCTGAGTAAGAACTTTGGTTTCTACCCTATGACTACCTACAAATAATCTTTTCAAATGAGTATAAAGTATGGCTTCGCTCACAGTTATGAACTCCTTTCTTCTCTAATTTTTAATAAAAGCTTTAACTTAAAAAGAACTGGAACAAAATTCTGCATCAAAAACTTTTAAGGTAACTCCACATAAAAGTCTTTCTTTACAGTCGATCGAAAAAAGACTTAACTCACTAACATTCAGAGCGCAACGCAACTAGCTTCGCAGAAGTATTAGAATTTATGCTCATGTTTGTTCAGAATCGTTAGAAATCATCTAAGCATTATTATGACGATGAGTTCTTTTACTACCAAAACATCTCCACAATCTTTTTCAAAATGTTAATCAGCTCGGTAAACTCTTGCCATATTGCATTTTTATCTCAGAAGATTCTAACGCTAGCAGGGATGGCATTCTATTTTGAAGTATACCTTAATGGAATGACTCGAACATGATCTTCTTTAACTACAAGAAAACAGTTTTCTATAGGAAACTTAGAAGAGTGCAGGCCCATAACTTTTTCAGCTATGCGTTGAGGAGATTTTGGAACTATTCTTAATAAAATTATACCTCTTACTTTAAGTTTTTCCTTAAATATAAGTTTACCAAAATCTGTGTCAAACGTTATAACGATTCTTCCTTGTCTGTTGGTTAAATTAGGAACTTCCTTATCGCTTAAACCAGGCGAAATTTCTAAGATAGAAATTATGTTAACACCTTTCCTTTTTAATTCCTCTACTGCCTTAATCGGTATATTTTCATCAGCTAGGAATTCAGTCATGAAAGTGGGTAAACCTTTTCTTCCTTCAAAATTTCGGTTGCATACTTTAAAACCGCAAGTATGTCTTCTTTCTTAAGTTGAGGGTAGTTTTCAAGTATCTCTTAGAATGCCCAACCGTTTGCAAGAAGCTCCAGAATGAACTCTACAGATATTCTTGTACCCTTTACTACCGGTTTTCCCGCCAGAATATCTGAGTCAACAACTATTCTTTCTTTCCAGTCTTCAGACATCATCAAATCACTGTTTCTACAAGAAGACAGAAAATATAAGCATTTCCTGAAGAGAACTGGCAACTTTAGGTCAATTACGAATTCTTTTCTTCTCTAATTTTTAATTTTAGATAACACAGCTTTAAGCCTTAGATTTACAAGCCATAAAGCGAGCTAACAATTGTTAAAGTAGTTCATATACTCTTCCATTGCATCACAAACGGCATTAATATTCTCTAGAGGAACATCAGCATGAATTTCTGAGTAGAGCATAAGCCCACCTTCCTTTGAGCCTAAAGATACAACTACGTTTTTTATATGTTCTCTGATCATTTCTGGAGTACCGAATGGAACAACGTATTGTCTGTCAACATCTAAGTCAATACAAACTCTTCCCTTAATCTTCTTCTCTATGTTTTCTACTCCATTTACTCTATCTTGCAAATTTATAACAGAAACTCCAGCTTCAATTAAGTCATCAACAACTTCCATTATATGACCGTCAGAATGCAAGTAAACTCTAGC
>JAAOZO010000191.1 GCA_011605715.1 Nitrososphaerota archaeon
GACGTATCCTCTCTTGCCCTTTTTATACCCGAATTAAATTTTATGGCCAATAGTTTCATAATTCCAGCATATGTTAATGCTTCAATAAATGTTAGTTGCGTAATAGGAAATGAAATCGAAAGTTTCAATACAGCTCAAAGTTACCCGGGGCGTGTGTTTCCAAGGTATGGATTTCAAAAAAGTTCTGCTCAAAGTCAAATCTTGATACGATTCACATTTCAGAAAAGCTTTGTTACTTTTCCAAACTCTACATATAAAGTTTCTGACTTAGCAAACTTTATAAAGGTAGAAAATGAAAAAGCCATAAACAATCTCATTTCAGATGTCAACTCATTTATAAGCTCTCTTGAAGCTCAAGGTTACTACATAGAGGGAACTAAAGAAAAAGTTTCTAGTGCACTAAGTTTACTAAGTCAACAGAATTCTTCTGATACTTTACTTGCGGCAGTTTCAGAAAAGCTTTCATATGAACTGTTCGATGAAGTCTTAAGTAATCTACGTTCGTTCGCAAGCCCTTCTCCTGATCTCCTTGTTTATATGTTTATTCTCGTAGGACTCTTAAGTCTTATTATCGCAAGAATAATGTTTGAAAAACCAGAGGAAAGTTATTTTGCTTCTATTGCATTTTTTGTAATATTACTCACAACAGTAGTTCAAACATTTCCACAAACGAAAATTGATTTTGGTCGGTCTTTACTCATGGTGTTCTTGTTAGTTATAGCTTTAGCCTCATTATCTCTTATTTTGTATGCAGTTTTGGAAAACATAAGAACTGCTGGGGGAATCTCCTTATTCGCAGCAATTTCAATAATGTTTAGTTTTGTTTCTGGTTTCCTTTCAAGAAGAAAGTTAAGAACATTCCTAGTACTTTTCTCTATCGTTACAATTACTTGGGGGCTAACTTGTCTTTCATCTGTTTCAATGTCTTTCACAACTTATTCTCAAACGTTAGGAATAAAAAGTAGTCTCAGAAACACATATTTAGTGCTTGAAAGTACTTCTAATAGTATTTCAATAACTTCCAATCTTTTATACTTCTTAAGCCAAATAAATGGAATTCAAAGCATAGCTCCTAAGCTAACATGGGCTAACTTAGTTGCTCCTCTTGATACTATAGCTGGTACACCTATTTCTGGAGTAGTTAGTGTTTCAACTAACTCTCCACTAGTTTATCAACTCGAATCAGCAGTAAATCCCAATGAAGCAATCTATGATGTTGCTTCTAGTCAAGGAAAAGTGATCATAAGTGATTTAATGGCTAAGTCTTCTGGAAAACAAGTTGGTGATTTAGTTTTTATCAAAGGCAGGAAGTATCAAATAGCTGGTATTCTTAACAGTAAAGCTTTAAGTAAAATTAACGATGTCGATGGACAAGATCTCTTACCAAAAGTGATGGTAGACAATTCTCCAGCGTCAATACCTCCTGAAGATGTTATTATACTAAATGATAGAGATGCTATGTCCTTAGGTTCGTTTGTAAACAAGCTTTACTTAGGACTCGAAAACAATGTATCTATAAGTAACATAGCTAACGCAATAAGTATGTTTCAGAACTTATTCGTTTACGTAGTAAAACCTAACAGTGCGATAGAAGTATACTACCCTGGAGCACGACTTAATATAGTAGGGTCTGAACTTATTTTACCAATCGTTTTGGGGTTCCTAATAATCTTTCTAACTTTTTCAGGTTATACTTATGAAAGAAGAAGAGAAATCTTTGTGCTAACAACGATAGGTGCTAACCCCGACCATATATTTCTAACTTTTCTTTATGAGTCTACAATAATTGGTTTTGTAGGAGGTGCTTTAGGTTATATACTTGGAGTTGCTACTTTTAGATTTTTAAGTTTCATGAACATTATGATACCAGTAGACGTAAAGGTGGACGTTGGTTCTTCCATTTTCCTAGTATCGTCTGCTATTCTTATGTCTATTATAGGCGCATTGTTACCTTCATTTAGAGCTTCTGTATCCGCCGTACCCTCTTTAAGAAGACGCTGGATGACTGAAGCAAAAGTAGTTAGTAGAGAAGAGCTTGATAGAACACAACAACTCAGTGTTTCAATACCAATTGTAATTCCAGTAGATAAGGCTGGAGAGTTTGCTAGTTTCCTAGCTAGAAAACTGAGAGAAAGCGCTGAAGTTTCAGCGAGTATAAGTAATGTTTTGGAAAGTGAAGAGTCAGCTGAAAACGGGAAGGTCTACAAGATAAGTTTTGACTACTTACAAACCGGTAACAGACCATTTAAATCCCAAAACATTCTAGCTATACGGAAAGTGAATG
This sequence comes from Nitrososphaerota archaeon, assembly GCA_011605715.1. Lineage (GTDB taxonomy): Archaea > Thermoproteota > EX4484-205 > EX4484-205 > JAAOZO01 > JAAOZO01. The sequence goes on from JAAOZO010000191.1 coordinate 2,285, forward strand.
AGCATTATGAACTTGAACTTTACTCTAAGATAACAACAATATTTACAATGTTTACTGACATGTGCCTTAGAGATGTAGCTTCTTTCATTAGGGAACTCTCTCTTAAGTGGTCTACAGAAGGTGACCGTATCGCAGTTTTTGTTCATTCTTCAAAAGAAATAATATTAGACGCAATAAAAGACTTAAGGCCAAGGTATGTTCTTGTTGTTTCAAGAAGAGATCCAGAAAGTATAGTTAAAAGTATTCGTCCTTCGATTCAAGCTTTGGGTTACAACGTCGCAATAGAGACTCAGGAAGTAAAGTCTTCAAGTTTCCAGGGAGTTACAAAAGAATTAGAAGCTTATCTTTCTAATGTCGAAAAAGTTTACATAAATTCAGATGATTATTTTTTAAGTTCGGCTGCAGTTTTAGCTCTAGCTCATTCTGAAAAGAAAATGGTTGTAAAGACTCCACAGGGTGAATTAGTTGAGGTAAGCTATCAATCATAAAAGATTATTTTTATCGTATGTTTCATCTTTCTGGTTGTAAGTTACATGTTAAAAACTTAAATATTTCTTTTTGTTCAACATTTCTCATTAAAAATGAACCTCTCTGAGTTTAGAGTTAACTACATTAAAGCAATTAAATTTGATCAACCTCTTTTTATTCCTACTATTGTTTCAATACTTCCTTCTACTTGGAGTAAGTATCGAGAAAATCTAGAAAATTTAGTGGTAAAGCATGAGTTAATCTTTCCAGGATTTAGAAAGGGTATAATAAGTTACGATGATTTTGGGGTTTATAGGGCTGGTAATGTTTTAGTAGATGAATGGGGCTGCGTTTGGAAGTTTCCTATAAGTGGACTTCAAGGCGTTGTAGTTAAACATCCTCTTGAAGACTGGAAAAACTTTGAGCATTTCAAACCTCCTAATATTATGCTAGGCCTACCACGTGAAGGAGATTATCCAATTCCATGGGATGTTTATGAAAATTTAATGAGTAGGGTGAAAGCATTAGGTGGGTTGACAGTTGGACTTATGCCGCATGGAGTCTTATTCTTAAGATTAGCCTACTTGAGAGGATATGCAAATGTTTTAAAGGATATAGTTCAAGAATCTGAAAATTTGTTAAAACTTATAGACATAATAACTGACTATAACTTGTCATTGGTAAGAAAGTTACTTAAACTTAAAGTTGATGTAATCAGTTTCGGTGATGACCTTGGGACTCAAGATAGACTTCCGTTCAATCCAGAAAAATTTAGACGCATTTTGTTACCTGCATACAAAAAAATGTTTAGTGAAGTTAAAAAAACTAGTACCAGTATTAGGTTTCACTCCGATGGTCACATTATTGAAATTGTAGAAGACCTTGTAAAAGCTGGTGCTGATGTGGTAAATATTCAGGATAAAGCAAACGGAGGAATTAATAAAATTAAGGAAAAACTCAAAGGAAAAGTTGCTGTTGAGTTAGACGTCGATAGACAATTTTTATTGCCTTTTGGAAGTCCGGAGAACATAAATTCTTACATTAGAAACTCAATACTTACGTTAGGATCGAAGCGAGGAGGCCTACTTTTTTCAGCAGAAATATCTCACGATGTTCCTTTACAAAATATCTCTGCGTTACTTAGTGCTTTAGAAGAAAATGCTCAACTACATTTAGAACTTGATTAGCTTCTTAAATTAAAGTAAGTTTTGCTACTTTAGAGCGACTTCACTCCATCTGAAGCTTCTACTAAAAGGTACTTTGCTTTCCACGGAAACTTCTTTGAGTATTCGATAAAAATTTTTTCAGCTATAGCCATCGCCTTTCTTCTATCTGCTATAGCTATGGCAGCACCTCCAAATCCAGCACCTGTTAACCTCGCACCATAAGCTCCATACTCTACAGCATTTTTAACAAAAAAATCAAGCTCTTTACAACTAACCTCATAGTTTTTAGCGATATCCCAATGTGCTTCAACTAAAATTTTTCCAAAAGCTTCTATATTGTTGTTTTTTAACTCCTCCTTTACTTTTTCAACTCTTCTGTTTTCTCTTATTATGTACGAAAATCTTTTCTTATAAAGCTCAGGAAAATCTTTCAGCTCTTCTTCACTAACATACTTAGAAGAGTTCTTCCTAAGTTTTTTTAATACCTCTTCGGTAATCCTTCTTCTTTCAGCATAGGCTGAGCTAGCGAGTTCTCTCTTTATTCCAGTATGAAAAACAATAATTTGGATATCTTTTGGTATTGGAACATACTCATAGTTGAGAGTTTCAGTATCAATAAAGATTGCGTTATTTTCTTTCCCTAGGGCTACTACGAATTGATCCATAATACCGCAAGGAACTCCTACGAACTCGTTTTCAGCTTTTTGAGATAGTAATGCCATCTCTTTTCTTGACATCTTTAAAGAGTATGCTTCGTTTAAGAAATGCATAGTTGCTAATTCAAAGCTGGCAGAAGAACTTAATCCTGAGCTAATAGGGAGGTTCCCTCCTACCCTTCCCCTTATTCCTTTTGGGTTGAAGCCTCGTTCAAAAAGAACTTTATAAACTCCCTTTACGTAGTCTATCCAAGAATTCTCTTTAGTTAAATTATTCAACTTAAATCTTTTTGTATCATTAAAAACTTCTGAGTAAAGTTCAACATCTTCACTTTTTTCTCCTTGAATTTCTGTGTAGAGACTTATTGCAACTGGCATTACATATCCATAAGTATAGTCCGTATGCTCTCCTATCAAATTAACTCTACCTGGAGACAAAACTTTCATTTCCTTTTTCTAGTGCAATTTAACTACTTTTAAGTTTTTTCAGTCATGCTTTTCAAGTAAAAGTTTAAGTACCTTTCTTATAAACTTAAAGTTATGGCTGTTGTGGACTACGATGAGAAGTCTTTCAAGGTAAACGAGAATCCTTTGTTTATATACAGTGGAGAAATCCACTACTTTAGAATTCCAAAAGATCTTTGGGAAGACCGTCTGATAAAAATAAAGAGAGCTTTCCTAAATTCTGTAAGTATATACTTCGCTTGGAACTGGCATGAACAGGAAGAA
>JAAOZO010000041.1 GCA_011605715.1 Nitrososphaerota archaeon
CCTACAAGCACTGAAGTTTGTTCAGGCGTTAGTTTATACTTGTTGTATAGCTCTTTTGCTTTACTAGAGAGAAAAAGATCATTTTTTATCATTTCTTTTTCCCTCCATAGATGTGGAGGGCGCCAGAGTCAAACCGGCCTCGTCCTTTTGCGAAAGCTTTTAGGAGGGATAGAGGATCAGGAAAGATCCTTTTCTCTCTAATAAAGCAGTTTTTTCGCAGGACGATTAGACCTTTTTCTCCCTAGTAAAGCAGTTCAAGTTTTATGTCCTGCTTGGTCGCCCTTAGGAATTTATACTCAGCTCATCCCCGGTCATAGACCAGCAAGGAAGAGCCTAAGCACAATCCTAAGAGTTCATTCTTCCCCCTCATGTGCCTCAGCCGACCTCAGCAGTGCAATCGTGCTGCACATAAGGGGGTGCAGGACATAAAAATAAGAAGGAAGAAGCTACTTGTAGCTCCCGTGCCTCCATCGGCCTCTCTCGAGGCTTCATAATTTTCACTATAAGTTGTATAAGACTTCCTTTAAAGCACCAATGTTTTCACCTCCATCCTAGAAATTAGTTCTCTTTCTTTGCTTGCTATATGAACAAGCTGAAGAGGTGCTCTAGTTGTTTCGATGTACGCATAGCCAGTTGGAAGGCTTAGCAGACCTGCTACTGAAGCTTCACCAAACCTTTTGCTTAGTCCTATTATTGAGCTTGCAACTTCTGCTTCCTTTCCCTTTGTTCTGTGGCAAATTACTACGCCAAGGTTTGCCTGAACTTCTTCAGTTACTCCTGAAGGAACTTGAGTTATAAGTATCATGTTGAGGCCGTACTTTCTGCACTCTCGTGTTATTCTTTCAACAACTGGTGGTGGAATTCCAACGATTGGTTTTTCTGCTCCAATCTCTTTGTTTGCTCTGAACTGAAGACGATGAGCTTCGTCAACAACTACAAATAATCTTTCAAGAAGCTTGCCTCTCGTAGCCATTAGATATAAATTTTCAAGAATGCTTAGTACAAGGAATAACTTACTGTACTCGTTCATAAGATGCATGTCTATTATACTTCTTTGGTTTATTATTTGGTCGCAGTGTACGATATTTCCATAAGGAATAAAGTAGTCTTGGTCTATTGGCAGTAACTTAGAGTATAGACTTTCCCATGCTCTCAACAAATCTGCTCTTTTTTCCTTCTCTATCTTTTGTTTTACCTTCTTTACTAGTATTCTAATACTGTAGTTCTCCATTTCTTTGAATGTTTCAATAAGTAAGCTGTATTGAGTTGGAGTAAGGGGCTGATGGTAAGCGTATGCAATTAAGCTGTTTGTAAGTTCTGCAAGTCTTAAGGGAACATCTTCTTTGCTTACTCCGGCTCTCTCAAAAGGGTTGTAGCTGTATTCTCCAATTTTATATATATTAAAGCCTAGTGGTCCAAGAGCTCTAGAGTATTCGCCATTCCAGTCGAAGATGAGCACGTTTTCTCTTAGGTTTTTAACAATCGTTGCCGCCGTTACGCTTTTTCCACTTCCCGTTGTTCCAAATATAAGTACGTTTCCATAAAGGTCTTCTGAACTTAAGAAGTAAGGATAGGCGTCTTTGAGTGTTTCGTCCAACGTGTTGCCTATTTCTACGTTTCCAACTGTTGCTGATGGCTTTGGGATAGCTAGGTAGCTCTTTAGGTAAGGTAAAGGATAAACTAAGTACTCTAGGTCAAGAGGAGGTATAAGTATTCCTTCAGAAGAAAAGAACTTTCTGATTGCAGAAATTGGATTTACATTCTTAAGCTTTACAAACCTTGGAGATGCTACTTTAAAGCCTTTAAATAACTCTTTACTTTCTTCATCGTAGTAATGTTGCTCGTCTTCTATTCCTATGCTAGCTTCTGTACTTTCTACGTTCTCTTGATGTAGGACTTCGTCCTCACTAAACGTTAGCACTACTAAACTTAGGTTAAAAAGTACATCGTAGCTTAGAATTCTTTGGACTATACTAAAGTAGTTATTCTTAGAAAAACCTTCTTTGATAAGTAATTTTTTTGTTTCGTTAAAGAAAAGTAGCTTGGCTAGTGAAGTCTTTATCCCTTCAAGAACTCCGCTTATGGGGGAGAAGCTTATTAACAACAAACCATTCTCGTTTAACTTTAGAGAGTTTAAGAGTGGAATTCTTGGAAGAAAGTTAATTTTGTACCTTCCAAGAAGCAATGAGGCTCTAATAGCATAGCCTTTTTCGTTTAATGGAGTCTCAGACTCTTTAGCTACCGTTTTTAGCATCGTAAAAAGCTCTGGAGCATCGATGGCAACAAGTCTAACGTTGTAAGTGGCTTCGTAGGCTGACGAAAAGCCTGTTGCCTTTGATTTTAAGTTCTTTACTAGGTTGTCAAGGAAAAAAGACCTTGCTTTAACGAAGTAAATTAACTGTTGTTTCGTTACTATTATGCCTCCGCTAAGCTTTAAGTTAACGAGAGCCGCAGAAATGCCAGGTTTGCGGTTTCCTGCTAAGTTAGTTGGATTAGCTGGCTTTAAGAAAAGGAAGCCTGTTTTGATTAATCCTTTAGAGTAAAGTATTTTAGGGTTTGAATTAAGTAAGGTAAGCTTTGGATCATAGTAAAGGTTCTTTAAAGAACTTGAGAGGAGAAATGAAAGGGCTGAAAGCATTGTAAGCGTTACCTGTACGCCTGAACTAGTTAAAAAAGCGAAGATTAAACATAGTACAGAAAGATTAAAGAACAAAGCATGAGCTTTTTCTAAGAGTTCAAGAAGAACTTCTTGAGACTTCTTTTCTGAAGTTACTTTTTTAGTTGTCTTAATTGAAGCTACTTTTGTATATCTAAACTTTATGTCCTTTGAGTATTTTTCGTACTCGTAGAGTATTAGCTTTTTCTTTTCAACTTCTTCGTCCATTTCTTTAGCTAAAAGAGCAAGCTAGGCAATTTAGTTATTCCGATGTAATATTGCTTGCATATCGCCTGCACTTAGCTTTCATATTGCTTAAGTAAAGTGTTCAAGCAGAAAGGCTAAATGAAGAAGCAGTTGTAACTAACGAACTTATGCTGAAAGCAACTTAAGTTAGCTTTACAAAAAGATAAAGCCTTAAAGATTTTTATTGCTCAAAACTTGAGAATCCCCACTTCTCGAGCTGTTTTAGCCTTTTCTTAATCAAAGACTCTACTCTTGTTTTTTCAAGTTGGAGGTTAGGTGAAAGTTCAATGGTATGTCTAACTACCGCTCCTTTCTTTCCCCTGATAATTTGTTTCTTTACTTCGATTAAACCTGCCTCCTCGAGTCTTTTTACTGAAGATAAAATTCTTTTGTAAGATGCGTTAGTAGCTTGTTGCAAATCTTTCTTCGAAGAAATAGCGCCATCTTTGATTAATTTTTGCACTATGCTGCATTCGAGCACGTCTAGAGAACTTATTTGCTGGTCTAGGTCGAAGCTTGCTCCTTCGCTTCTTTTAGAAGCTAAGAACTCATGCTCTACAGGTTCTTCTGGAGGCTCTTTGTTGTTTTCTAGTGCATAAAGCTCTTTCTTAGTCTCTGATTTGTTTCCTTTCAGTTTTGCAACGTAATTAAAAAGTTTGAGGAGCTTATCAGTTTTGTAAAGTGTGAAAAATGAGACTGCTAGAACTAAACTGCCAAAGATAAGAATTGAACCTAAGTTTTGCAGTAAAAGTAGTTCAAAAGTTTCCCAAAGTGCAACTGCAAAAACTATAGAAATATACACTAACCAAGATCCAACAAATACCTTTTTGGCCCAGTTTGTTTTGTTGTAGAATACTAAAAGAATTGGTATTGGCGAAGACAAGAATAAACCATAAGCTACTATACTTGCAAACTGCTTGTTTATAGGTTGAAAAAATGAGTATATTGAATAAAAAAGAATAAGGCTTAAAGTTAAAGCAAGTGTAACTCTAGTAATGAGCTTTAGCATCGATGGAGAAAGCACAGAAGAAAATATAAATTTTTAGTTATGTTTCTTTTACTCTGTTAACTTAAGCTCCATACTATTACACCCTTAAGTTTTTAAATTAGTTTTATTGCTTCTTCTTAGCTAAAAAGAAATAAGTTAGGCCATTCTCTAAACGTGATCTAGTCTACAAACTTTCTTACTACAAAAAGCAATCATCGGAGACAGTTCTTTTTCCTACAACTTGAATTTCTCTTTTTACTTCAAAAAACTAGATTTGTAAGTTCGAGGAACAAGAAACTATTATGAACATTACTTTTAAATAATTTGCGCATTTCTACTCGAAGTAGATCGAAAAAATTAACTGCACAACATGCTTAGTTCTCTTGACTAAAAATATTTAAGTTACAACAGTAACGTTATCATCAAATTGAAAAAGATAAAGTTTTTGATGCTTCTTATAGCTTCAGTAATCTTTTTATTCTTATTTCTACTTTGGATTAACCAAATGAGCTCTGAGGAGAAATTTTTAGTTTGGGCTTCAGATCCACTTATAAAGATATTTAAGGATACAAAGCCAACTTCAAATGCGGAAACTTCTCTCTACGTTGAAGCGGTAAGAAACGAGTACGCTGCGGCACAATTTGCCATAACCGTAGAAAAAGGAAATCCAAAAATTCATCTTAAAGTTGAACCGCTCGAGGGGCCAAATGGGTTCAAAATAAATTTTTCTACAAATTTTGTTGGCTACATCCCAGTTGCTAAGAATACACCAAATACGCCTGCTGAAGAACTAGTTCATCTGGCTCCGTTCGACTTTCCAGACCCTTTGTTAGACGTTGACTCTGTTTACTTAAAGTCTGGAGAAACTCAACCAGTTTGGGTTACAATCTTTGTTCCATCGGATGCGCCTCCTGGAAACTATACAGGAAAAATATATGTGTTTTCAGAAAAAGCAAATGCTTCACTACAAATTACTTTAAAGGTTTATCCTGCCGTACTTAACTCAAAAAGAACATTGTGGTTAACAAATTGGTTTAATGCAGAAGGCCTTGCTAGTTATTATAATGTAAAACCATGGAGCGAGGAGCACTGGAAGATAATTAGAAGTTATGCAAGTTTCATTTCTAAGTACCGCCAAAACGTAATTATAACTCCAATACTTCAACTAATAAAACTTATAGAAGCGTCGAACGGAACTATTAAGTGCGACTTTTCAAACTTCGATCGCTGGGTTAACCTTTTTGTTGAAGAAGGTATAGTTGGAAGAATTGAAGGAGGGCACCTTGCCTACAGAAAAGAATGGGAAGCAAAGGACTTTTTCTCTTACGAAGTAACAGTTTACAAAGAAAATGGAGAAGTGGCTTACAAATTGCCTTCCATGAACGTAACTTCCAAAGAGTACTATGGTTTTCTTTCTAAGTTTCTTCCTCAACTACAGAAACACTTAGAAGAAAAAGGATGGCTTAGCATTTACGTGCAGCACTTAACCGATGAACCTATTCCTATAAACTCAGAAAGCTACAGAATATTTGCTAGTTATGTTAAGGAACTAGCACCAAAAATTAAGATAATAGAGGCAAACCAAGCCACTGAAGAACTTGTTGGAGCTTTAGATGTTTGGGTTCCACTGCTGAATCAGTTTGATGAAAACCAAGCTTTTTACAATCAAAGAAAAATAGCGGGGGAAGAAGTTTGGTTCTACACTTGTCTCGCTCCTACTGGAAAGTATCCAAACAGGTTCATTGATTACCCCTTAATAAAAGTTAGAGTCTTGCACTGGATAAACTTTAAGTACAACCTTTCAGGCTATCTTCACTGGGGACTAAACTATTGGTCTGAAGACCCATTTAAGAATGTAGAACCCAACAACTTACCTCCTGGTGATGCTTTTATAATATATCCTGGAAAAGAAGGTCCGTTAAGCTCTATAAGGTTTGAAGTTTTGAGACTAGGAATTCAAGACTATGAACTGCTTAAGATGCTGGAAGAAAAAAATCCTACTAAGGCTAGAGCACTAGCAAGCGAAGTTGTTAGAACAATAACAGACTACGAGAAAGACGTTTCAAAGTTTAACGAAATTAGGAAACAGTTAATGGCTTATCTTTCTCAATCGAAGTAAATAACCTTTGAAGCTAAGTTTACGTCGTTTAGTAACTAAGAAGCTACTTTCTAACAAAGGTCTTTAAAATAACTAATAGAACCTAGTTTTCACCTATAGGTTTGATTTAATACTTAGAATATTCTTTTTATTTGTGGTACTTTATCGAAATCATTATCGTTTGAGTATATCTTATTTACACCAATTCTCCTCATCTGTGCTGCAATCACTATATCATCCCACATAGTCCATGGTAAGTTATATTGTTGCTGTATATTTCTTGCTTCTTCAAAGTCTAGTATGCTAGTTTCGATTTTTTGTAGAGATGTCAGTCCTTTCAAGAAAGATAAAAATAGTGGTATCACGGTTTCTCGCTTCTTCCACTTAAGATAGCTACATACTTGAGCTATAACGAGCGTAGACGTATACGATTCTTCACCATCTTCTATCCTCTCTATAATTTTCTTAGCTTTTTCTCCGTATTTTTGATCTGCTGCTAAATGATATACAAAAATGTTTGCATCTACAAAAGGCATCTAGTTTTCCCTCCCCAAGGACTCCTCTATTTCTTCTATCTCGACCTTCTCTAATCTTGCAACTCCCCATAATTCTCTTGACGATGGCCCCTTAGGTTTTAGAAGTATACCTTTGCTTGTGACTTCAACCGTTAAGGAGTCTCCTTCTCTAAGCCCAAGTAACTCTCTTAGTTTTAGAGGAAGCGTTATTCTTCCTTTATTCCCAATTTTTACTTCCATTTTTAATTCCCACAATATGGAGGGAAAACTTCCTTATAAGTTTTACGCTAAGGTCTAC
>JAAOZO010000167.1 GCA_011605715.1 Nitrososphaerota archaeon
CGTCGGCAGCTTCAGATGTGTATAAGAGACAGGGACTGCATCATCTAGAAAAACATGGGGACTTCCCCATACTAAGGTAAACTTTGAAAATCTCTGGCCACAACTTTCTTTATTAAATGGAATAGTCTACCAACTCATAAACGAAGAAAAAATTGACGTTGTCTTTCAGCCTATGAGATTTCTTTTCTCAGCTGCAGGATCAGATATTGCAGGCTTTATGACTGTACAGGGGTCAGTAGTAGAGTACAATATTGCCAAAGGCTGGTTTTTCTCTGTACCAAAAAGTATTGTAATTGCAAGAAGGCAAGGAGTATACTCTTCAGAGTATCCATTTACGGTAGTAATAACGATTTCTGACGATAATGGATCTTTTGTTATGCATGGAATTAGCGGATATGGATATGGTCATGGATATGGCCGAACTGATCAATGGGAATTCCTCGGTTTTCATATTAGTAATGATACGGGAATGATCGACTATGCTCCTGACTTAGGTCAGTACGGACGACAGTTTATAAGTATGAGAGTTATAGATAGATCTCCTTTCTTGTTAACAATTTCTATCTTCAAGTGTTCCTCTATAGTGTTATTCGATCTAATAGATCCACTCCAAATGACTCCTAAAACATTTCTTGACCCAAGGTTTAGAAGTACTAACATTGGCTCTGTATCTGCATGGTATTCTGAGCCATCTCAAATAGCAGTAATAGACTTTGCTACCCTAAGTGAGCCAATATTTTGGGGAACATATTTAGTACCTTTTGAAAAACTTGGAATGGCATTCGTTCAGCCAAATCAGAAAGTTATTCTTTTATACCGGCTAGGACCTTCTTTAGAAATCGTAGGTACGCTAACAAATTCTTCTGCAGCGTATCCTGAAGGTTTTGGTTATCGTGCTCCCCCCGCAGGAGAGCAACTAACTTTAAACTTCACGATAGTTAAGTTATTCTTAGATACTTTTAGCTTAGCTAAAAACAGGTATCAAAAGTTAAAAGATTCTTACGTCAGAAACACTTACTCTGAAATGTATTTACAGAAGAGTTCTGAGTACTACTTCACTTCATTAGATTACTTACGTAAGAATAATTTTTCAAGTGTTTACTCCAATGCTCTCATTGGTTGGAACTGTGCCTTTCATGCTTACAAGAACACAATGTCCATATTTAGTGATGTTCTAAATGTTGATTTCTTCTTTATGGCTTTATTTATAGTATCTTCAATCTTTCTTGAGAGACTGTTCCTAAATACGTATGGTTTTAAAAGAATAATTTCTGTTAGTGCAATTATGGTAATACAGTTTTCAGCTTTTTATTTTGTAAATCCTGCTTCAAAGATTGTCATGAGTTTCGCTATGCTACCTCTTGCTGTTTCAATACTAATTTTGCTTCTTTTCACACTTATTATATTCTTTAACGACATTAGAGGCCTTGCCAAGGAATATATAGAAAGGACAATGGGGAAACATTTTATTGAAAAACCTAGCGGCTCTTTACTTCAAGTAGCATTCACTTATGGGTCACAAAACTTAAGAAAGCGTAAGTTTAGAACTTTTCTTGTTATGTTTTCTGTTACAACTATAACTTTCGCGATGCTTGCTTTAACTTCTTCTTACGCGGCTCCAAGGATAGCTTATTCTACGGCTTCGAAGTCATTCCCCGCTTACCGTGGCATATTAGTTAAAGGTGATCCTCAAGGTACACCTTCTAATATTATTTCTCAAGAGTTTGCTAACTGGATCAAGACAAGTTATCCTGATGCAATAGTTTCTCTAAGAGTCTGGGTTTATCCTCAGAGCGTAAGTGGGAAAGAGGTTTTTACATTCATACAAAAAGATGATCGTTCATTCATGATAAGAGCAGTACTTGGATTAAGTAGTGAAGAAAGTGAAATTAGTAACTTTACAAGATTCCTTATGAGTGGTTCTTTCTTTAACACAACTGATTACTATAGCGTTATCCTATCATACGTTGCTGCTAAAAATCTTAATGTCTCTGTAGGTGATTTTATAAAATTAGGTTATTACACACTAAAGGTTAAAGGCATTTATAATTCTTCTGATTTTAATAAACTAAAAGATTTGGATGGCTATACTTTTTCTCCCGTTGATCCATCAGGGATACAAAGAATACTAATAGGACCTGTGGTAAGTCAAGGCTTAACTGTTAATTACCTGTCTGGAGATCAAATCATAATAGTTCCAAGTGATTTAGCCATTAAACTCGGTGGTTATATTTCAAGTGTTGCAATTAGAATTGACAGTGATGTCGAAAGATCTAGCCTAACCGACTTATTATCGTATACCATAAGTAAACAGATGATATACTCCTCTGATGGTAGTGTGGTAAAAATGCCAGTACTGGCATTAGGACTTTCGCTACAGGGATGGTCTACGATGACTATACCTTTAGCTATTGGAGCACTAACTATACTTAGTACGCTAATAGGAGGTGTAATGGAAAGAACTAGCGAAATAAAGACGTATAGTGCGGTTGGAATCGACCCATTCCAAATAAGCATTATATTTATCTCAGAGTCACTAATATATGCTCTATCTGCTGGTGCAATAGGATACATTATTGGAATAATTGCGAACATAATGCTTTTGAATTTTGGAATTTTACCATCTGACTTTATAGTCAACACATCTTCTCTCCCTACTGCTCTTGCTGTAGCTACGGCACTGGTGTCAACAATTTTGTCTGCTGTTTATCCTTCGTGGATGGCTTCAAAATTGGTAACACCTTCTCTAGAAAGACGATGGAAGTTACCTACCAAACCAAAGGGTGATGAATGGTATATACCCCTCCCATTCTCTACGAAGGATCTACCTGAAGCTATCGGTGTATTAAACTACCTAAAAGAATACCTCGAGGCGCATAAAATGGAGACCCCAGAGCCATTTATTGTGGTTAGCGTTGATTTGAACAAAGAATCTTACGTATTATCTTGTAACATGGCTTTGCAACCTTTAGAATCTGGAGTAACTCAAAGGGTTGAAGTAGCTATAAAAACATTGGAGGCTAGGACTTCTTTTGACATAAAAATTGTAAAATTATCAGGTCCACGAGACACATGGGAATCAGTAAACTATAACGTTGTAGACTCGTTAAGAAAACAAATGCTACTCTGGCGATCGCTCACTCCTGAAGATAGAGAAAAGTATATAAAATCAAGTTAAATATGGTTTGTGAAGGTGATTTGAGACTTGGATGAAAAAGATAGTAGTTCTTCTTTCAAATCTGGACTTACTTGGAGATCAGTCTTAGCAATCCTTTTTTCTTCTCTTGTTTTACTTCCAATAAACTTGTATCTGTCACTTGTTGCTGGAGTTGGGATTGCCGGAGCAGCAGTTTATTTAACTGCTATCCTCTTTTCTGAAATTACTCTTATTTTCGGTTCTAAACTAACTGAGCAAGAACTATATGTCATATATATGATGGCAGGAATAGCTGCTGGTTCTCCAGTTTTTATAAGCTGGGTTTATAGACAGTACTATGCAACGTCTTTTATTACTTATTCTTTTATAGACCCTTTTACAAAGAAGCCAATTCCTGAAGTCCTACCATCTTGGTGGGTTCCGAAGAACTTAAATCCTGAAGTAAGATCGTTTGTAAGTTTGCCATGGTTGATTCCCATGCTTATAGCAATACTTCAATATGGTGTTTTTTGGATAGTTCAAGAAGTCGCACTAACTATGATTAGTGCTCAAATCTTTCTTGAAGAAGAAAACTTACCGTTTCCGTTCGCCTCAGTAAATGCTCAATTAATATCTACACTTGCAGAAAGGCCAAGAGACAAAATGTATGTTTTCTCAACTTCAGCTGTGGTTAGTATAGTCATTGGATTAGTTATGTATGGAATTCCCACTCTTGCTTCTGGTTTGTTTAACGTACAACTTCAGTTCATCCCATTTCCATGGATTGACTTCACAACTGGATACTATGGTATTGAAAAGATCCTCCCTGGAGCTATGTTTGGAATAGCTACGGACCCTCTATCATTCCTAGGGGCTATGTTACTACCATTGGATTTGCTAGCGTACATGCTTATCGGATCAGTTGTTGTTTGGATTTTTGGAAATTGGTTTTTCTTAAATGTCTCTAAAAGCATTTTTCCAGAATGGGTAAGCGAATGGAAACCTGGAATGAGCTTACAACTAATTTGGCAGAGAAGTGTTCTCAGAGTTTGGACCTTTCCACAAATAGGCTTCATGTTAGCACTTGCAATATCAACGTTTTTTACAGGTTATAAATCCTTCATACGTGCCTTCAGATCTCTAACTAGTAGGAAAGGATCTTCAAGAGAAGCGTATTTTTATAGTTTCAGAACGTTAATACTAATGTACGTAGGTGCAACCTTAGCCTCAATTATATTATTTCAATACCTAGTTCCTGATTTTCCTTTTTGGTTAACAGTAATTTGGATTTTTGGAGTAGGCTTCTTATCTACTGTAGCTGCAGTAAGAGCAAGAGGTGAAGCAATGGCATCAGTATCTATTCCTTACATGTGGCAATCTGCTGTGTTGATTTCAGGGTATCCTAAAATAGATGCTTGGTTAATAAGTCCAGTAATTCCTGGATCTTCCGCACCATCTTGGGTCGAGGCTATAAAAACGGCAAAACTTACCAATACCGACCCAAGAGATTTCTTTAAAGCGTACTATATCACAGTATTTTTATATCATATCTTCAGCTTTATATACGTTTTATTTTTATGGCAGATCGCTCCAATCCCCTCTTCTGTTTATCCTTACACTTTAATATCCTGGCCAATTCAAGCTATTCAAGATAGCATGTGGTATACTCGTCAAATCTTAGGCAAGCCAATGGTTTTGATTTTTTCCTTTGTCTTAATGTTAATAATAGGCACTTTAGGAACTTTAGTGTCGCAATACGTTAAGATTCCATTTAGTTTTATTGGTTTAGTAACTGGA
>JAAOZO010000050.1 GCA_011605715.1 Nitrososphaerota archaeon
CTTACTGCCGCTGCCGTAAGTCCAGCTGCTGTAGCACCTCTACCAGAAGTGTATAAACCACGTGGTGCAATTCTTTGAGCGTACTTCAATAGTTGTGACTTTCCGGTTCCGGGATCTCCAACAAGTAGAATGTTTATGTCGCCTCTTACTCTAATTCCATCTTTAAATTGCTTAGGTACCCCACCTACTAGTTGCAGGAGTATAGCCTCCTTAATGTGAGAAAGACCATGTATCGAAGGAGCGATAGAAGAAACCAGCTTTCTATAGAAAAGAGGATCCTTAACGTCTTTCTTGAATTTTTCAATTAACTCTTCGCTTAATACTAAGTCTGAACTTTCTTCTGTTTCAATTTCAACGTTGTTAACTTCTAGCGAAAGTTCAAATATCTTTGACTTGGGTTTGCCAAATGCAGACTTAGCATAACGAATCCCAACTATTCCAGTTAACTTAACTCTATCGCCAGGTCTAACTTTATTTGTTAGGTCTCCAGTTAAGTTAAGGTCAATAGTTTGAGGAATTTGTCCTGCTGGCAAAGACTCTGGTTTTTCTTGTATGGAAATCATTTGAAAATCGTCAAACACAGACTTGGAAGGGTCAAGCTCAAAATTACTTGGGCTATTAGCGTTGCAAGCAGGACAAGCTTTCGGAAGAGTTAAACTTTGAGAATTTTGCTCAACTGAAATGAGAGTTCCACAGTTCAAACACCTAAAAGTCCCTTCAACAAGCTGCGTTTTTACTTGAGATTGCCTAACTACAACGCCTTCTATTTTAACAATTTTTCCTATGAAAGAAGAATTAAGATCTCTTATTGTTACAGATTGTGGATAGCTACTTATCCTAACTCTAACTTTTCTTATCTTCTTTGCATACTCAGCATCGTGTTCAGCTAAAATCATTAGGGCAGCTTCTTCAAACTGCTTTATTGCTTCACTTGGATTCTTTTCCAAAAACTCACAAAGTTTGCTATCAAAGACAAGCATGTCTTCAAAGCTTACTACTATTGATTTCTCTAAGTTTATTGGCATGCTTATTATTGCATCCAAGTACTTAAACTTACCCTCGCTGTCGGAAAAGCTTCTAATAAAGTTTGAGAAAAGAACAGTTATAGATTCAGTTTTATCTTGCTCCAATTCCAAGCACCTCCCTCTGCCATGAGCCTATAACTTCCCTTAACAAATAAAAGAGATACTTTTCCTCTGGGCTAAAAGAACTTATTACCTCTGATGGAATTGAAGGAAGGACAAGATATCTTAATATTTTTTTAATTCTTAAGCTAACAATTTCAATAACCAGAGAATCAATTTTTTTATCTTTCATATTTAAAAGTGCTTCTTGCGCTAGGAGATAGAAGTTTTCAGGAAGAGAAGAAAGCTTTGTTTCCTTGTACTTTTCGTTCCAGCTAAGCATTTTTAGGTTTTTCTCCGACAACTCAGAGTTTGATATTTCCAGCAACCCATTTCGCTCCATGATAGAAGCAACAAAGTATGGAACTTCAGTACTTGAAGACTTCTTTACTTGAATCTCTCCAAAAAGAGTGGAGGAAAGCTCTATTTCTGACTTTGGCGTCGCTTTTACTGGCTTTACCAGTAGCTCAGCTCTCACTCTGCTTATGCCTTTTTTAACTAAAAGACTTACTAGAGCACGTTCGCTTTCCATCAAACTTATAGTTAGTATTCTAGTAAGAGAGCAATATAACCTTATCTTTAAAGTTTAATTTAGGTTAACACTAAGATGCTTGTATAAAAGTTTTCTGAAATTTAGAAGGTTCTAAGGCTTAAAGAAAACTTAAAAATGAGCTCTAGAAGAGATTTCAAAGTCCTATCTTTGGTTATTTTTCATCATGACGAAAACATTAGTTTTAATAAAACTTTAAATTGCTTAAAAAATACTAGATAAAATCAAGATGATGGAAACTGAGCAGGTTTGGACTGAAAAGTATAGACCAAGACGCCTAAGCGAAATGGTTGATAGAGAGGAAATTGTTAAGAGACTTGAAACATTTGTAAAAACAAAGAATATGCCTCATTTACTTTTCGTTGGACCACCTGGAACTTCGAAGACAACTTCAGCATTGGCATTAGTTTACGACATGTACAACGGAAATGTTTCAGGAAACTACATAGAGCTGAATGCTTCAGATGAAAGAGGAATAGACGTTATAAGAAATAGAGTAAAGGAATTTGCCCGATCAGTCCCTTTAGGCGAGGTGCCATTTAAAATAATCATACTAGACGAATGCGACAGCACTACTGAAGAAGCACAACAAGCACTAAGGAGAACGATGGAACGATACTCAAACACAACGAGGTTTATCCTAATAGCAAACGAACTTTACAAGATAATAGAACCAATCCAATCCAGGTGTGCAGTTTTTAGGTTTGGTCCAATTCCTGACAATGCGATTCTAGAGAGACTAAGGGAAATAGCAACTAAAGAAAACATTAAGTATGAAGAAGAGGCATTAAAAATGATAGTTGAAAAGTCAGAAGGAGATATGAGAAAGGCAATTAACTTTGCGCAGGGGGCTGCAGCCATCGAAGGAGCCATAACGGTAAAATCAGTAAAGGACTTCATTGGGTATGCTGGAGTTGGAAAAATCGACCAAGTGTTTGAAAAAGCATTTCATGGCGACCTAGAGGCAGCTATGAACACATTAAACAATTTGCTGTACAATGAAGGAATACCTCCAAAGGAAATAATAAGAGGAATTCACAAAAATGTAACGCAATCAACTCTTAGTGCTCAAGAAAAAGCAGACATGGTTTCCATGTTAGCTGACGTAGAATACAGAATTCACTCCGGAGCTGATCCAGAAATTCAAATTTCTGCCTTACTTGCTAAAATAAGTATGCTTTCGGCAGATAAAAGAAAGAAACAAAGTAGCTAAAGTTAGGAGAAAGACATTTAAAGTTAATTGTAAGCTGAGAAATTAACAAATGCTTAGAGAGATTTGGACTACTAAGTTTAAACCAAAAAGCTGGGATGAGATAGTTGGAAATGAAAAAGCGCGAGAGGAATTTTTAAACTGGTTAAAAAACTGGTCTCCAGAAGGGAAGAAGGCAGCACTTATCTATGGACCAGCAGGAGTTGGAAAGTCTTTAACGGTAGAAATTGCAGCAAAAATGCTTGGTTACAACTTAATCGAGCTTAATGCAAGCGACTCGAGAACGAAAGACGTTATACTGGAAAAGGTTCTTCCAGCTTCAAGAAGTAGATCGATTTCAGGAAAACCAAACTTAATTTTTCTTGATGAAGTTGACGGGATATATCAGCGAGAAGATGTTGGGGCGGTTAGTGCTATAAAGCAGTTAATCGATCAAGCAACTAGTCCAATAGTTATGGTTGCAAACGATCCTTGGAAGCAAAGCTTAAGAGAAATAAGAGAAAAATGTCTTATGATAGAATTTAGTAGGCTAAGAAAAGACCAAGTACTAAAGAGGCTAAAGAAGATCGTTGAAGAAGAGGGCATTCTTATAAAAGATGAAGCTTTGGAAGCAATTGCTGAAAGATCGGGAGGAGACATGAGAAGTGCTTTAACAGATTTGGAAGCATTAACTACAGAAAGCGAAGTTATAAGCAACGGATCTGTAAAGAGCTTGCTTGGAAACAGAATTAGAGAAGAAAGTGTATTTGAGGCGATTAGACATGCGATCTACGCAAAGAGTATAAACGAAGCAAAAACGCACCTTATGAGCGTAGACATGAATCCTGATGAACTTTTAGACTGGATATATGGAAACTTTCCTAACATTGCAAATGATAGTACGAGAGCTTATGAATTTTTAAAGAGAATGGCAGATGCGGACTTTATACTTGCAGTTGTTCAAAAAAAGAGGTCGTGGTCGTTAATTCCATATATTTATGATTTGTTAGCGATTGCTCTTATGGAGTCAAAAAAAGGAGGATACATTAGACTTTCTAGGCCAAATAGAGTATCAGAAAAATGGATAAGAATATCAAAAAGTCAGGAAAGGGCTGAAAAAATAAAAGAACTGAAAACAAAGTATCATGAAACTACTAGAACAATCATATTTGAAACTTTACCTTTGATGAACTTTATAGCAGAGAAAAAGAAAGGTAGCTCAAGGCCAAGAAGAAAATAACTTGATTAAACTTTGCACTCTTTCGTTGTCTTTGTTTAGTCTGTATATTTTTACTCGACCCAGCAGTACTTCAGACACCATTCCTACATTCCTTAGCAAAATAAGGTTAGAAACAGCTGTTTTGTGATTTACTCTTGCTCTTAGTTCAATTTGAGTAATAGTTAGCTCTTCCTCTTCTGAAAGCACCTTCAGTATCCGATAAAAAGGAGTTAAAGCTCTTTTTTTAATCTTAAGCTCTATTTGGTTCATTGTTGACAAAAATTAAAGTTGACCTCCCAAACCTTCCGAAGCTTTTCACATCCCTTTTTATTAAACCCTTTCTTTCTAGTTGAACTAGTATGTTCCAGAATTTTGTGTATGAAATTAACTTTTTTCCCTTTTCTTTACAAACCTTCTTGTAACTTTCCCACAAAAGGCTAGACTTTATTGGATTAAGAGGCTCGTTTCTTTTTAGTTCGGAGATTACGTTAAAAATTAGTTCTTCCTCACTTGAAAGAGTAAAAGATTCTCGATTATGTGAAACGATGGTTTTAGAATAAATTTCATCTATGTCACTCTGAACTACCTTCTCCTTTTTTGCACTTTTTGCCTCTAAAATCAGACTTGAGAGAAGAGAAAGAGCTAAGC
>JAAOZO010000056.1 GCA_011605715.1 Nitrososphaerota archaeon
TTATATCTTCCCTACCTATTACATGCGAATGAACATAGCAGTGGCTTTCCTGTGGTACTACTATTACTTCTTTTCCTGATTTTTCAGCTACGTACTCGGCTAAATTTCTATCAGGCCCAAATAAGACTCTAGGGGAATCTATCTTTTTTACAACTTCTGCTGCGTTTGCGCTTGTAACTATGTAATCTGAAATTGCCTTCACTTCTAGATACGAGTTAACATAAACAACTAATGGTATGCCTGGGTATTTTTCCTTGTAAGCTTTAGCTACTTTTAAAGTTAGGTAGTTTGCTAGAGAGCATGTTGCTCCTTTTTCAGGGTGGAGCACAACCTTGTTTGGATTAAGTATAGCTGCTTGTTCTGCCATAAAATCAACACCTGCTAGAACTATCACTTTGTTGTTAAGCTTTGTTGCCTTTATTGAAAGTTCCAACGAATCGCCAACAAAGTCAGAAATGTCTTGAACTTCTGGGAGCTGGTAGTTGTGCGCCAGCACTACTGCATCTTTTTCTTTTTTTAGCTTAATTATCTCCTCTCTTAACTCTTCCTGCATTCTCGTCTCCTTATTCATGAAGGAGTATAAGTACGTTATTCTCTAGTACAAAAAGTCAGAATTTGCTCCAAGGAAAAGTTTTTAACTTCTTGTTTGAGGTATTTTTACTTTATGGACGTAGAAAGTCTTCTAAAGTATGGTCTTTCAATAGCTCAAAAAAGTGGTGCGAGTTACGCAGAAGGCCGATACCAAGCAGACCAAGGTGAAGGCTTAATGCTAAAAAACGGAGTACCGGAGTTAGCAAGCCATTTCAACAATGCGGGCATTTCGTTTAGGGTTTTAGTTGACGGCGCCCTAGGCTTCGCCGCAACAAACAAAATTTCTAAAAAAGAAATAAGTAAAGTTATAGACATGGCAATAAAAAGTGCGAAGGCTGCCTCATTTTTGTTTAAGGATAAAGTTGGGCTAAGTGAAGAAGAGCCCAAAGAAGATAAAGTTGTTATAAAACCAAGAATAAAATTTGAGAACGTAGATCAGGAAAGCATGATAGAACTTCTTAGAGAGGCTGATAGCGTTGCCCTGGAATCAGCAGGTAAGCATGAAGCAAAGCTTGTTGGAAGAATCTTTTTCGTAAGGTCATGGACAACAGAAAAAAGGATAATAACAACTGATGGAATTAATGTTTACAGTTTCATACCGAGAGTAACTTTTTCATTTTACTTAACTGCCTTAGGCCTCAACAAGTTAGCTTCTCAAAGGTTCGCTGAGAAAGGAGAAAGTGGCGGTTGGGAGGCGATAGAAAAGCTAGATGTTGTTCACATGATGAAGAACGAAGGAGAAACGCTAGGAAAATTAGTAACTCAAGCTAAATCTCCGCCAAAAGATAAACTAGATGTTGTCTTGGGGAGCGAAGTCGTTGGAATTGTTTGTCACGAATCCAGTGGTCATCCTGGAGAAATGGACCGAATACTAGGAAGAGAAGCTGCTCAGGCTGGTGAAAGCTACTTAACCAAGGACTCATTAGGAAAGGTTGTAGGTTCGAACGTAGTTAATGTTGTTGATGATCCAACTATTCCTCATTCCTTCGGTTTTTACCTCTATGACGATGAAGGCGTTAAGGCTAGAAAGAGATACTTAATCAAAGAGGGAAAAATAAATGAATTCCTTCAGAACAGAGAAACTGCTTTTGTAACTGGAACAAAGAGTAATGGTGCTGCCAGAGCTTCACAGTACAATAGGGAACCAATCGTTAGAATGGCTAACACCTACATGGAACCTGGCGACTATAAGTTTGACGAGCTTTTAGAAGACATAAAGTTTGGGATCTACATTAAGAATTTTACAGAATGGAATATAGACGATAGACGCTTTAATCAAAGATACGTTGGCTTAGAGTCATACATAATCGAAAACGGTGAGCTAAAGGATATGGTAAGGAATCCTGTTATAGAAATGACGACAATTGGCCTATTTTCTTCAGTTGATGCTGTTGGCTCTGACCTAGACTTTTGGGCTGCTACTTGCGGAAAAGGCGATCCAATGCAGGGTGTTCCTGTTTGGACTGGTGGGCCATCGATAAGATTAAGAAATGTAAACCTTGGAGGGTGAAGAAAGATGAGCACGAGAGAAATAGTATCGAGGGTAATTAAATTAGCTAAGAGAGAAGGGGCAACAGATGCTGTAGCGCGGATAGAAGAACTCGAGTGGTACATGCTAAGATTTTCTAATAATAGCCTTACAGTAACAAAAAGCTTGTTAGAAAAAGAACTTCAAATCTTTGTTTGCATAAATGGCAAGAAGGCCAGTTGCTCTATTATGAACTTAAGTGAAGAAGCCATAAAAGAAGCAACAATAAAAACAGTAAGACTAGCAAAAAGCAGTAGAGAAAGCGACCTTTATGCTCCATTGCCAAAAGGTCCTTTCAAGTATGACAAGAAGTTCAAAAAAATAGGAGATGAAAATATAGACGTTGAAAAATTGCCTACTCTAGTTAAAACTTCGATCGAATCTGCTTTAAGTTCAGGCGCAAGTAGAGTCGCTGGTTCTTTGATAGCTCAAAAAGTAAAAGTCCTTCAGGAAACTTCAGGCAATGCAAGAAGCGAATTTGAAAGTACAATGTACAACTTATCAGTTAGAGCATTTGCAGATTCAGACGCTACTGGACAGTTTGCGGCAACTTCAACCTTTGTTTCAAAAATGGATGCTGAAAAAGTAGGCAGGATGGCTGGAGAAGTAGCAAAAATGGCAAAGGATCCAAAGCCCGCAGAAGCTGGAGTTTACGATGTTGTGTTTGGTCCTATGACCTTTGCTGATTTAATAGAAGAGGTAGTTGATGCTTCTTCTGCATTTTCTGTAGATTCAAAAACCTCGTTCCTAGTTGATAAGCTAAATGAAAAAATTTCAAGTAAGGAAGTTACTATAGAAGACGATCCTTTAAATCAAGAGGCTCCAGGGTCTTCGCCTTTTGATCAAGAAGGTTTACCAACATTCCGAAAGAAAATCATAGATAGCGGCGTTTTGAGTACGTACCTTCACAATTCAGCTACTTCAAAGAAGATGAATCAGAAGAATACTGCAAACGCTGGGCTCATTCGTCCCTTTCCGTTTAACGTAGTAGTTTCTGAAGGAAGTAAGTCTTTAGACGAGCTTATCTCGTCCATAGACAATGGCTTATACGTAACAAACAATTGGTACCTTAGGTATACAAATAGCTTGACCGGAGACTTCTCAACTATACTTAGAGACGGCCTATTTAGGATAAGAAACGGGTCTATCGAAGGGCCAATAAAAGGACTCAGACTTTCAGACAACATGTTGAACTTCTTGAAGAACATTGAAGAACTTGGAAGAGAAAGATATTGGATAAAGTGGTGGGAAGTTGACGTTCCAGTGCTGACAGGAGCTGCTTTGGTAAGGCAAATGAAGTTTACAAAACCCACAATATAAGGGTACTTAATTAAGAAAGGTTTTTAATTACCTTTTTAAGGTATGAAAACGATAAAAATTGGAGATAGGTGCCGCAAAAGTAGACATAACTCCAACTAATAATGTTTGGCTGGGCGGATTTGCTGCAAGGTACAAACCAAGCGAAGGAGTGCATGATCCACTATTTGCAAAAGCCTTCTTCATAAGCTCAAGGAATTCTGAAGCCTTACTAATTTCATGCGACCTTTTGAATATTCCAGAAGAACTTTATTCTATAGTTTCAGAGAAGATTTCTAGTGAAACTGGTATCGATCAGAGCGCTATTCTAATAGCTGCTACTCATACCCATTCTGGTCCTTCGCTTTCTCCAAATATTTCTTCTTCAGATAACCACGAAAATAAATCAAACAATGCTTACTATCGGTCGTTACTAGGTCTAGTAGTAGAAGCAGGTATAAGAGCGGTAGAAAAATCAAAAAGCGGTTACATTGGCTTTGGTTCAACTAGTTTAAACATCTCTTTTAACAGAAGGAAAAAAGATGGACCAACTGATCCCGAGCTAATAGTCACATTCGCAACAGATCACGACAACAATCCTATCGCAGTAACGATTAACTACGCATGTCATGGTGTGGTTCTTGGTCCAAGCAATTATCAAATTTCTTCAGACTTTATGGGCTGTGCTACTAGAACAGTCGAATCTTTAATAAATGATAAATTAGTGTCTTTGTTTTTTAATGGTGCTGATGGAGACCTTAATCCAATAACTTGCAAGGGCTATGCTTGTAACGGAACATTTGACGATGTAGAACGTCTAGGCCTTGCTTTATCTGACAAGGTAATAGATGCAATCCAGAATGTTACGCTATTAGACAACGTTGAAGTAAGTCATGCGTTTAAGAAGATAGAATTGGAACTAGAAAAACCCTCTCTTGAACTTGCTGAAAAAATGTACAAAGACCAGGAAAACTACGTAAAGAGTTTTTCTTCAAGTCGCTCCCCCACAGAGGCTACTCCCACAGATAAAATTGAAGAAGCTACAGCAGTACTAAGATACTTAAAGAAAAACTTAGATAAAATAAAAACCCAAAACTTTCCAGACAAAACTGTTGCAA
>JAAOZO010000021.1 GCA_011605715.1 Nitrososphaerota archaeon
ACTTAAAGGAAAAAGTTGCTGTCCTTGACCACCACCAGCCTTCAGGCAACAGAGAAGAAATAGTTCACTTGAATCCAATGAACTTTGGCTTCGATGGCTCAAGAGACCTTTCTGGAGCTGGAGTCTCTTACTTTGTTTCAAAACATATCGTAAGGGATGCAGAGTCTTCTTGCATCTTAGCAATAGTTGGTGCTCTTGCAGACCTTCAAGACAAGAACGAAAGACGAGAGCTAAGGGGATTAAACTCAATAATAGTTAACGACGCAGAAGAACGCGGACTCATAAAAGTTGAAGACGATTTTGTTTTCTTTGGAAGAGAAACTAGACCAATTTCAAAGGCAATAGCAAGCACACCATCTATTCAAATTCCAGGCTTAACTGGAAACGAAACAGCAGTAATTAACTTGTTAAGGTCGCTTTCAATAAACTTCGAAGAAAATGGAAGAGTAAGAACTCTAGCTGAGCTTTCGATGGAAGAGAAGCACAAACTTCTAGCTGGCATCCTCCAAGTTATGATCGACGTTGGCTTAGCACTACCCGAAGAGTTCCCACTAATAGGAAAAGTTTACACTCTAGTTAAGGAAGACAAATGGTCTCCTACAAGAGATGCAAGAGAATTTTCGTTTTTGCTTAACTCCCTTGGTAGAATGAGCGCCTTCGATGTAGCCCTTAAACTTTCCCTAGGCTACAGAGGCGAAGTTCTTGAAAAAGCAATAGAAGTCTCAAAAGAGTACACAAACTCAATACAGTCTGCAATAAGTCAAATCCTTTCCTTACCGGGAGCAATTCAGGAAACAAAGAACCTTATAGTCATAAGAGGCGAGGGCATAGTAAATTCGAACATAGTTAGTCCAATCTCAACGATGATGGCTGGAGGTCCCCTTTACAAAGAAGACAAGATGTTGGTAGTTGTTTCTAGCCAAAATCAGGAAGAACTTAGAGTATCGGTTAGAATTTCAAGTAAGCTTGTTGAAAAAGGAGTTAACGCTGGTAAAATTGTTGAAAGCGTAGCGAAGAAACTTGGCGGTACTGGAGGAGGACACAATGTTGCTGCTGGAGCAACAATTTCAAGAAAAAAGCTCATTAAGTTCTTAGAGGAGGTTGAAAGCTTGTTAGATGAAAAATCCAGAAATTGAAGTAGAAATAAGAACTAAGGTTGAAGACGAAGATGTTGCTAGAATTCTTACGCTCTCTCTTACTCCTGACGAGGAGTTTGATTTAGAAGGATTAGCTATAAGAACAACTTATGAGAAGAACATTGTAACTACGAAAGTTGTTTGTTCAAGAGGTCCAAGGTCCTTAGCTGAGACGCTAAACGAAATAATGCTTGCTTACGAAGTTGTTTTTGGTTCTATGGAACTTTAAATTCATGGCCAAGTTACAAGCTTTATGTTTTCAGGGAGCTTCTCAAGGTATTTTCTAAATTCCTTTGGCCAATCCTCTGGGTTAAAGCCGTGATTTGCAAGCAAAGAAACAACCCATCTTTCAAGTCCATTTCCAGAGCATCCAGTCCAAACTTCTCTTTCTTTTTTCTCCTTAACGTTGTACCATTGCATATACTTGTCGAAATGCACTGAAGCATTTCCAACTTCTAGCCATTCGCTGGTTTCTCTTTCTCCTCTATACGGTAAGTAAACCTCAAAGTCAAGTGTTGCTGGTACGCTTCTTTGCACGTCGCTCGTAACCCCTGCATGAGCCATCCAAACTGGAGTAACTTCTACAGTCCTTACTTCAAGGTCTAAAGTTTTATCGAGGACTCTTTGGTAGGAGTCAACTAGCTTGTCTCTGATCTCTACAACTTGTTCTGGTGTTCCAAGGTATGTAATCTCTATTCTGTTAAAGGCGTTTAGCCTTTCTAAACCAGTTAATCCCCCAGACTCATACCTAAAGCTAAACCCCGACCTATCGAAGAGCTTTATTGGTCCTTGGTCAACGTCAACTATTTCTCCGGAGAATATTTCGTAGAATGGTTCACACTGAGCATATGGCAAAGCATACGTTGGGGGCTTAAGTTTACCCAAAAGCTCAGTTGGTAAAGTTTCGTTTGTAACTTTTACTTTGTCCATGTAGTCTTCGAAGTAAGAAGCATCTCTTGAAATTGGCTCGCAAACATAGAACATTTCATTTGGTATGCCATAAAGTTGTCCTTTCTTCCTCATTACTTCTAACGTAATTAGTTTTGGGAAGTAAGCTTCTACGAAGCCATTTGGCACTGCAATTTCTTCAACTATTATCTTCTCCATGGTTCTCATCAAGGCAGCAAACGGTGGCATGTAGTACCAAATTCCTTGGTCAAATCTTTTAACCCACCCTCTCTTTACTAGCTCTAAGCTTGGGTCAACGTTGTACTTGTGAGGCTTTTGCTGACTGCTCCATCTTACTTCATGTATCTCTTTACCCGTTGGAACCTCCTGTTGCTTCTCTAAGAAAAGCTTAACTATCCTATCTGGAACCTGAGAATAAATTTCTTTTTCAGTTAAGTTAAGTTTTACTCTCACCTCGTTTTCATTGCTCGTTATTTCTTTTGTAAACGGTAAGTTAATTTTCCTAAAGTTGCTACCTTCGAAGATTATTTCGTAGTCTTCAATTTGAATTTCTCTCACTCCAACTCCAAGCTTCTTGCCAAGCTCCTCTCCAATTGCCTTTCTTAGCCTTGCAAGAGCATCGTGAGGCCTCACGCTTCTTCCTGAGGAAATCTCCAAGATTATTTTATTATCAAAAACTTCAAAATTTTCAACCTTTGCTGCTTCTTCTTTTATCCTAGTTCCCTTTGAAAGAAGCTCACCTGCTCTAAGCTTAATCCAGTTGCTTAGCTCATTTCTTTTTTCTTCTTCAAGAGGCTTGCTAAGCTTAAGGGTAGCCCTTGCCCTAAAGCTTATCCTCCTTACTTTCTCCATTTCTCCCTACAGAATTGCTTAAATACCTTATTTAAGCCTGAGTGCGTAGAATTGTCGACTAGGAAAAAAAGAGAAAGAGTTGAGCTGTGGCTTGAAGTAACGTCACCAAGCTACTTAGGAGAAAAGCCAGTTGGAAACATGCTGGTTTATTCCGAGCAAGAAGCAATAGGAAGAACCTTAGAGATTCTTTATTCAGACATAACCGAAGATCCCTCGCACTCCTATACAAAAATTAAGCTAAGAGTAGTTGAAGTCTCTGGAGGCGTTGCAAAGACTTCTTATTGGGGTCACGAGGTTTCGAGGGACTACTTAAGAAGCATACTTAGAAGGGGCTCTTCAAAAGTTGAACCAATAATAGATGCTACAACAAAAGACGGCTACTTACTTCGCCTAAGAGTAACCTTAATTACAAGGGAAAAGATATCTTCAAACAAATCAACCTTCATCCACCACCTACTAACGGACATGATGAAGGAAAAAGTTTCTTCAATGAAGCTTCATCAACTTGTTCAGGACATGCTTTCTGGAAAAACTGAGTCTGATATCTTCAACTTAGCAAAGAAGCATGCTAGAATTAAGTATGCTGGAGTTTCAAAAGTAAAGATTCTTCAAACTCCAGAAGTAAAGAAAGAGGAAGTTGCGGCCGCTACTTAGATGCTGAAACTATACTTATTACGTCAAGGTGTTTAAGTTTATAGTCATCAGAGAGCCTAATCATTTTTCTTGCATCTACAGCATAAAGAAAGTTTTTTCCTATTTCGCTATGTATTGCAAAAGCTAAGTCTCTTACAGTTGAGTCTTTGTCCATTAAGTAAACGTCTGGGAGAACTCTTCCTTTGTTGTCTGTAAGTTTCCTTGGGTCTGCAACTGGATAAACTGCAACCATGCCAAGAAGGTTAAAGGTAGCATGCTCCAAAGCTTGCTGCACCCCAGTGCTTCCCCACTTTTCAAGAACTCTTTCTCTTATGAAGTTAAGTGCTTTAAGCTGAGTTTCTTTTATGCTTGTTCCTTCTTTTACTTTAAAGGTGCTTTCTCCTGCAACATAGTCTATGATTCCAAGCTTATCTGCTCTCTTTAGTGCAAGTTCAGCCTCTGCAGAAACTGGGACAACGGAGTAGCCTTCTTTGGTTAATCGTTTGATGTTTTCTTCAGCCTCTGGAACATCTACTTTGTTTGCAACGATCAAAGTTGGCTTTGTTAGTCTCATTAGAAGCTTAGAGAATGCAAGAAAGTCTTCTTCTTTCCATAGCTTTGCTTCTTCTGGAAGCTTACTACTAGTAATAACTTCTTTCACTACGCTTTCGTTCTTAGCTAGGTTTGAAATCGTAGAAAATATTGCTTCCGCTAAGTTTAGCTTTTGAACTTCCTGCTTCCTTGCTACTTTTTCCCAGTTCTTCTTCAAAACTCCAACTTGCCACATTACGTACTCTTCTTCAAGGAATTTTATGTCCTTTAGCACATCGTAGCTTCCAGGCTTAACTGGTCTTCCTTCTTCGTCAGTCCCCCCGGAAGCATCTACAATATGAAGTAGGGCGTCAGCTGTACTAACTTCTGTAAGGAACTGATTTCCAAGGCCTCTTCCTTCGTGTGCTCCTGGAACTAAGCCAGGCAAGTCAACGAGCTGCACTGGGACAAACCTGTAGCCGCCCCTTATAAAGGAGTTGTTTGGTTCAGGCTTTACTTTGAACTCTTCTGAAACTTCCTTTATCCTAACGTAGCCAACTCCAACGTTTGGTTCTATTGTAGTAAAAGGGTAGTTTGCTATCTTTACTGGGATCAACGTTGCAGCGGCAAAAAACGTTGATTTTCCAACGTTTGGTTTTCCAGTTACGCCTATTAATCTCAACTCCTTGTACTATGGTTAGAGAAAGATTATTTAAGGAGTTTTGTTAGCTTGAGCGCGACGAGGTAAATGAAAGTTAAGCTTTCAGAGGAGCTTAAGGCAGAGCTAAAGGCAGCCCTTGAAGATTTTAACAAAGAAGTACTCGAAAGTGTAAGAAATCTACCTGCAGTGGCTAAGTTAGAAAGGCCTTTCAGAGTTTCAAGGTGCAGACGCCTTGGTTACAAACCAAAGCCTGGCTACGTTGTAGTTGTAAGTAGAGTACCAAGAGGTGGAAGAAGAAAGCCTAGGCCAAACTCTGGG
>JAAOZO010000126.1 GCA_011605715.1 Nitrososphaerota archaeon
TAATGTAACTCATCTTCCAATCCTTTGCGACATGTTAGGAGTTACTTCTTTGGTGGTTGCAATTTGGTTGTCTAAGAAGCTTGGAGTGGGAAGCTTAACTGGAGCAATTGCAACTATAGTAACTCTTACGCTAAGGCCGGGCGCTTTCTACTTCTTAGGCTTCTTAGTTGCAAGCGTAGTGTTTGACCTTTTGTCATTTCTTATCGGCTATAGCAAAGTGTTTGGAAGCAAATTGCTCTTACTTGTAATTTCTACAGCTTCCATGGGAGTTGCTGGTTTCATAATAGGTTATGTGTTCATGAACCCTGGAAACCTTAGCTTTTCTTTATACTGGACAGCGCTACACATGGTTGGAGGAGCGATAGGAGGCGCAATTTCAGTTGCGTTAATTGAAGCTTTAAAAACTAAAGTAAAGTAGTAAAAATTTTTGATGTCTTTTTTCTATTGTCTTTAGCTTATTGACTAATTATAGTTAGTCATCTAATTTATAAGCAATTTTTTACTTTTTCACAAACTTTTTAGAAAGTGGTTGTGCAAAAACCAAAAATTAAAATATGGGTCTTTAGTAAAGCTAAGTTCAGGTGAACAAAATGGACGCAAAGTGGAAAATAAGGTTAATATTTGCAGCAATTGTAGTAGGTGCATTTGTGCTAGCTTACTTTGGAGTTATACCTGCTATATTTGCTGGTCCTATTAATTCTCCTGCACCACTTTAAGGTACATCTAGTTCTAAGTTTTTAGCTTTTTGTAGTCCTAGAATATTTTGGATTACATTAAGTGCCTTAGGTTCGTTGAATGCCCATTCCTTTAATTCTCTATCGTATAGCGCTATTGGAATTGTAAATGCTCTTACCTTCTTATAGTCAAGTATGATGCTTTCTGTTCTTTCATTAAACCCTGAAAGATTATCAGTTATCTTTGAAAGCAATACAGTACTGTATTCTGAGGGAGTGAATAGCATTAAATAAAAAGTTCCTGTTTTACTAGAGTACGCATAGTTCCAAGAAAACGGCATTTTTAACGAAATTTCCTCAAGTTTTACTTTTTCGTAATACAGAATGTTTCTAACTTTCACTAATACCCCTGTTATTTTGTCGTTATACATATTTGAAAGTCCTCTCCAATATATAGCGTATCCTGCTATTACTCTATTTTTTACTAGATGTGATACAAAATGATATCTTAATGTTTTAGAATTTATATTCAAGCTCTTCTGCAGTTGGTTAATCTTAAAGAATGCATTCCTCTGCATCTCATGAACTATAAGTAAGTCAATAAAGTCAACTTTTACTAGGTCTCTACTAGGAGCAAAGGCTTCTTCATTGCTTAGCCTTATTCCCATTGGAACAAGATTATCCCAGTCTATCTTCCATTCTCCTTTCTTGAAATCGTAGTACTCTGGCCTAAGGCTAACGCTTTGTACATAGTCAAGAGGTGAAATTTCAAAAGAGTTTAGAATCTTTTCTTCAACTAACCTTTCAAAGAATACTTCATAAAGCCTAGTTTGGTAGTAAGGCATAGCAAACATAGTTTCATAAGCTCCATTTGGCAGAGTTCTTGCGTAGTAAGTTAAACCAAAAGGATGCAAGTTATCAAGTATTTCTGTTGCTCTATTTTGAACTTCCTTATTAAAATTCATCCTCACGAATGCTCTCCTTAGGCCCATAAGCTCAAAGTCAACGATTGGCCTAAAGGCTATGCCTTTCCTAATTAGCTGCTTAGTTATTTTATACCTTACAGTTTCAACTGGAATTCCGGTCATCCTTGAAATTAATGAACAATTTCTTGGTCCTACTGTTTTTATTGCCTCAATGATCGCAATTAGCCTAGAATCATCATCTTGTTGCATTCACTTCCACCTCGTTGTTTCTCCCCCATCTTTGCTGGTATCTTTCTCTAAAGTTCAATTATTAAAATTTTCTCTTTAAAGTATACAAAAAGTTAAGAAATCCTCAAAAATTTGAAATTTTTAGGGTGTTCTTAGTGAACATTAAGAAAAGTTTAAAATAATAAGCTTCAACAAACTGTCGTGAATGCATGGGATCTCTTATGGTACCTAATAACGCAACTAGGAAGTGACTACTTTTACGTTGCAGCTCTTACTATAATTTACCTAGGATTCAACAGAAAGCTTGGGAAAAAACTCGCCACCATAGAACTTTCAAACATCTGGCTATCTGCTTTTTTAAAAGATTTTTTTAAGATTCCAAGGCCTCCAAGAGAGCTTTGGAAGTACCAAGTCGAAGGCTATGGATTTCCAAGTGGTCATACTCAAGGTACTACAGTATTTTGGGGTTACCTTTCTTTGTACTTCAGTTCGGTCTTGCTACTCATAGTAGCTGTACTCATATTACTACTTGTTGCATACTCAAGGCTTGAGCTAGGGGTTCATAGTCTGCTTGATGTTGTGGGCGGTGCATTCTTTGGCTCATTAGTTTTATTTTTAGGCTTTCTTGTTGAAAAAGAAGTTGTTAAGAAGATCAAAAACTATGTTAGTTTCGTTTGGGTGTCTCTGCCTTTGCTTTTCTTTGCAATTTCTTTTGTCTCAGGTTATGGTGGAAAGGATGCTGCTTTAACAACCGGTGCGTTCTTTGGAATGGCTGTTGGATTCGCTTACCTAAAAGAAAGCATCGAAGAAAAACCAAACTTCAAGGTTGGAACCCTAAACGTTGTAGTTGGTGCTCCTAGTGCATTCATTGCTTATTTTTTTGCTTCAAAAACTCAAGCTTTACTAGTTCAGTTTTTAGTAATGTCTTTAGCAGGCTTAGTGATATCTCTTCTTCCATTCTTAGTTGAGAAAGCAAGAGCAGCTAGAGCTCGAGAAACTCAAGAACAAGCTCGTCACCAGGCTTAGCTCCCAAGGCTTTCCTTGCAGAAGCATCTACGAGTATATTTTTTCCTCTTCTAATGTTCTCAGCTCTTTTTGGTAGCCTTTCTCTAAAACTTTTTAGAACTTCTTCTTCCACCGAAAGGAGCGGAACTCTAATACTTCTTCCATTTTTCTCGTTTCTAACAATTGTTAGCTTGGAATTTTTGTATAACTTAAAAAGTTCTCCTGAAGATACAGCTACGTGAGCTGTATTAAGCTCCTTTGCCCAGGTTGGTTGCCCAGCTGGAAGCTCTTCTGGTATTGGCTGTGCAACAACTTTAACCTTTTGTTTTACCTTAAACTCTTCAAACTTTAAAATTTCCTTAGAAACAAAGAAGCTTCCAGATGTTGCAGCAGAGATATCAGAAAGAAAGGATAAAAATGAATCTTCTCCTACTGAAACACATGACAATGTGTTTCCTTTTTCTACGACTTCTCCAGAAATATGCAGTAGTTCTTTAAGTATTACTTCTTCACCTTCAGATCCACTTCCGTTGAGAGCTAAGTTTGCTCTTCCATCAGAGATCAAGAAAAAATTAGTAGAAGTATAATGTTCATTAGCAAACTTGATGGCCTTAGAAATGTTTGTGTTTCCTCTTGGGAAAATTTTCTTTAATGCTTCTTTTATCTCATCTACGCTAGTAACTTCTTTTAGAGGAAGAGACTCATCGACTAAGTGGTCAAAAGCTATAATGCCAGCTCTTTCTATGTTAAACTTGTTAATTAAGTTAATTATAGCCTCAACGGCTTCGTTGAACTTATTGTCGTACTCCATGCTTATGCTTCTATCTACTATGAAAACTACTTTCTCTTTGGTTCCTTGCATGAGCCACGCACTGTTTCAAACTCAGAATAAATACTTTATCCTTTGTTAGTAGTAGTAATGTTTAAATAAAGCTTCCTTAGCATAACGTCGCTATGTCAGAAGTCTACTTTGCCTCAGCTCAATTAAAAAGGTACGAGCAAGACGCAAGCCTAGTCTTTAAGTTCATAAGGGCTGCAAAGAAAGCAGGACTTGGAGAAGTTATAAAGAAGGGAGACTTAGTAGCAGTAAAGATACACTTTGGTCAAACCGGAGGTTTTAGAGCAATAAAGCCCCAGTTCATAAGGAACTTAATAGATGCTATAAAAGAATTTGGAGGAGTTCCCTTTCTAGTCGACACATGGGGCATTAGCCACTTGGACGCAGCAGTTAAGAACGGAATAACTTACGAAAGTATGGGTGCTCCAGTTATTCCAATAAATGGCATTAGAGAGAACGACATAAGGTGGGTAAAGCTTGAGGATGGTTTAAGGTTGAAAGAAGTTGGAATTGCTGGAAACGTTCATGATGCAGATGTCTTAGTTAACTTCGCTCACGCCAAAGGTCATGGAAGTAGTGGTTATGGAGGAGCAATAAAGAACATTGCCCTAGGTTGTTCAGCTCCCAAAAACAGACACGAGCTACACAGTATGGAAAGCGAAGAAGATGGAGCGAGGAAGTTTCAAGAAGGTATGGCTGATGTTGTTGCA
>JAAOZO010000060.1 GCA_011605715.1 Nitrososphaerota archaeon
AGGCAGTACACTCGTGAAAAGAGGATTTGCGCATATGCTTAAGCATGGTGTAGTAATGGATGTTACAAACGTAGAACAAGCTCAAACTGCTGAAGAAGCTGGAGCTGTTGCGGTAATGGTTCTTGATAAGTTACCCTACGATGTTAGAAAAGCAGGAGGAGTTGCTAGAACTGCAAGCCTAAAGGCAATAGAAGAAATAATGGACAACGTAACTATTCCAGTGATGGCAAAGTGTAGAATAGGACATATCTACGAGGCAAAGGTTCTTGAAGCTATTGGCGTAGACATGATAGACGAATCTGAAGTTTTAACTCCTGCAGACGAAGAGCGTCATATATGGAAGTGGGACTTTACTACTCCGTTTGTTTGTGGAGCCAGAAACCTTGGCGAGGCCTTAAGAAGAATAGAAGAGGGTGCCGCAATGATAAGAACAAAGGGCGAACCTGGAACTGGGAACGTAGTTGAAGCTGTGAAGCATGTAAGAATACTGAACAGAGAAATTAGGTTGGTTAAAGCTACATACGAGAGCAACGATGAAGAAGAACTAATAAAGCTGGCAAGAGAGCTAAAAGTCTCCTATGAAATAGTTAGAGAAGTTGGAAGATTGGGTAGACTACCGGTTGTGAACTTTGCTGCTGGAGGCATAACTACTCCAGCTGATGCTGCTCTAATGATGAGGCTTGGATGCGATGGAATATTTGTAGGCTCAGGAATATTTAAGTCAAGCGATCCACTTGAAAGAGCTAGAGCCATAGTCTTAGCAACAACTTTTTACGACGATCCAAGAATGGTGGCGGAAGCTCAAAAGATGATAGATGAAAAGAAATCTATGGTTGGAATAGATATGGCAAGTCTTGAGTTGAGGATGCAGGAAAGGGGAAAGGAATGAAACTTAAGATAGGTGTACTTGGCCTTCAGGGAGACGTTGAAGAGCACATAGGAGCAACTAAGCTTGCACTTGAGAATCTTGGAGTAGAAGGAGAAGTTGTTTGGGTAAAGGATGAAGAGGGAGTACTTAGCGTAGATGGGCTAATAATACCGGGTGGAGAAAGCACAGTTATAGGACTTTTGTCTATGCTTGGAAAGGCTCTTGTTGCAGTAAAAGAAAGAGCTCTTAAGGAAGAACTTCCAATCCTTGGAACATGCGCAGGCTTAATAATTATGGCTAAGAGAACCTACGATAGAGTAGTTGGTCAAACAAACCAAGAGCTCCTTGGAATAATGGACATAACAGTAGAGAGAAACTCATTTGGAAGACAGAAAGAATCTTTTGAAGTTGACCTTCAAATTCCAGCAATAGGAGAAAAAAGCTTTAGAGCTGTTTTCATAAGGGCTCCCAGCGTGAAGGAATTTGGAGAAAACGTAGAGGTTATGGCAAAGCTTGAAGACTATGTAGTTGGAGTAAAGGAAGGAAATTTAATAGGACTGGCTTTTCATCCAGAGCTTGCAGAAGATACTAGAGTTCATGAATACTTCATAAACTTAGTACAAAAACATAAAAGCAGAGTCTAAGCAAATAGAAGAGCTAACGATGAAGTATGTTTTTGGCCCAGTTCCTTCAAGAAGGCTTGGTAAATCTTTAGGAGTAAACAACATTCCTCCCAAGCATTGTTCTTACTCTTGTGTTTACTGTCAAGTTGGAAGGACTTCAAACATCACTTTGGAAAGAAGAACATTTTATCCATGGACAGAAGTAGTTGAGGAAGTAGTAGGTGCCATAAAAACAATAGGCGAAGAAAACATAGACTACGTAACTTTTGTACCAGATGGGGAGCCAACTTTAGATGTCTTCTTAGGAAAAGAGATAAGTGAAATAAAGAAGAGAACAAACAAACCAGTAGCTGTACTTACAAATGCCTCTTCACTGTTCGAAGAGGAAGTTAGGAATGACTTATATGAAGCAAATTTAGTTTCAGTAAAAGTAGATGCGGTAACAGAAGAAGTTTACAGAAAAATAAACAGACCGCATCCTAAAGTTGAACTAGACAAAGTTCTTGACGGCATAAGAAAGTTCTCAGAAAGCTATAAGGGAAAGATGATTACAGAAACAATGCTGGTAAAAGATATTAACGACAGCGAAAATGAAATAAGGTTGGTTTCTAACTTCATAGCAGAACTCAACGCTTATAAAGTGTATATAGCGGTTCCTACTAGGCCTCCCGCAGAAAGCTTTGTGAAAAAAGCAGAGGAAGAGTCAGTTTTAAAAGCATATGAAATATTCTCCGAACGAATAAACAAAGAAAAATTAGAGCTACTTGTAGGATACGAAGGATCAAACTTTGGTGTTATCAAAGACCCAGTAGAAAGTTTGTTGAACATAACTTCAGTTCATCCAATGAGAATAGACTATGCGTGCGAAGTACTTCAGAGAGCTGGGTTAAACCCAGAAAAAGTTTTAGAAGAACTTGTAAACAAAAATAAGATAGCTATAGTAAACTATGGAGAACACAAGTTCGTTGTAAAGAAAATAAGCTACTATTACTAAGCAACAAGAAATTACTTTCTCTGTCTTAAGTTTAGAATTTTTGGAGAGCTAAGTTACTACTCATTTCTTATTTTAAAAAAAGAATAAAGTTCTACCACCACTTCTTCTTTAGAGGCATAGCTATTATTTCCCTTACCTCAAGCTTTTTTAGAGGATCCTCGCTAAACATTTCTTTTGTAGTTGTTGACCTAGCAACTATGGCTGTATCACAACCTTCTCCACTTCCCGCAACGCCTATAACGTCTTCATAAGGTTTTATTACCGCTTTGTCAGTAGCAATTAAGATAACTTCTACTGCAACCTTAAAGCCTTGCCCGAGTGAATAAAAAGCATTTCTAACTTTATCCATTCCTCTTTGATGAAGAGGTAAGTGAGTTTGATCGACCGCAATGCCTCCGAGTCTTGTTATTTCTTCTTTAAGCTTTTGGTCCATCTTCTCATGAGATATAGCAACGACTTTCGCTTTTCCTTTTAAAGCTTCTGCAAACTTCACCCCAGTTCTTCCAGTTGTGCTTGCAACAACTGCAACTTTAATATCACCTTCTTCTAATCTCTTAGAAACTGCGCTTATGACTTCTTCTGTATTTTCTGGACCTGGTTTTGAAAAATAAGTTGTAAGTCGTTCTAACTTAGACATAAAGTAAGTATTCATTTTCTGAACTTTTAAGCTTTTTGTTAGAAAAAGGTTGTTTTTGTTTAACAAAACAGTGAAAAACTTCAAATAGCTACTAAAAGGATTTTATGAAGAGATGTGCGACACAGTAGTCGCGGTAGGGAACTCAACAAAGAATGGAGAAACAAACTTTGCAAAGAATAGCGATAGGGAGCCAAACGAGCCTCAAGCTTTAGAGTTTTATCCAAGGATGGAGCATGACGAAGAATTTGTTAAGTGCACTTACGTTCAAGTTCCTCAAGTGAAGGAAACTTATGCTATAGTAATTTCAAGGCCAATTTGGATGTGGGGCGCTGAAATGGGAGCAAACGAGTTTGGAGTAGCTATAGGAAATGAGGCTGTCTTCACAAAAGAGAAGAACTTGGAAAAAGGTCTTACGGGAATGGATTTGCTGAGGTTGGCTTTAGAAAGATGCAAGAGTGCTAGGGAAGCTTTAGAGCTAATCATAAACCTTCTAGAAAAATATGGGCAAGGTGGAAACTGTGGATTTAGAAATAAAATGTACTACCATAATTCATTCATAATTGCAGACCCAAGAGAAGCCTTCGTTCTAGAAACCGCAGGAAAGTACTGGGTAGCAGAAAAAGTAAGAAGCGTCAGGAGTATTTCTAATGCTTTAACTATTGAAAACAAATGGGACTTAGCAGCAAAAGGACTTGTTGAAAATGCAGTAGAAAAAGGCTGGTGCAAAGATGATAAGGACTTTAACTTTGCTAAGTGCTACTCTGATACATTTTACACTTACTTTTCAAAGGGAAGGAAGAGACATAAGTATACACAAAAAATGCTTGAGCAGAGAATAGGAGAAATTGATTTAAGTTACGTAAAGAACATAATGAGAAGTCATAAACTAGGAAAAGAATTTACTCCAGCAAATGGTTCTATGGAAGATATATGTATGCATGCTGGAGGAATAACTAGGCCTTCTCAAACTGCAGCATCTTACATTGGACAACTATTTGAAAAAGTACAAGTCCATTGGTTTACTGCAACCTCAACACCTTGCGTAAGCATTTATAAGCCAGTTTTCCTTCAAGCAGGACTACTAAAGCTAAACCTAACACCTAAAGAATTTTATGATTCTAGCTCAATTTGGTGGATTCACGAAAAATTGCAAAGGAAGATGCTTGGTTCTTTTAAAGAACACCTTCCAAAAATAAGAGAAAAAGCTGACTCAATGGAGGCTTATTTTGAACATAAGGCGAAGGAGCTAAGAAACGATTTCCTTAACGGAAGAACAACTCTTGAGGAGCTAAGAAAACTTACGGAGGAAGCTTTTCTAAAATCTGCTGAATTTGAGATTAGTTTTAGCAACCAAATAAAAACTAGTAGGACCTTAAGCATTATC
Source organism: Nitrososphaerota archaeon (assembly GCA_011605715.1). Classification (GTDB taxonomy): domain Archaea; phylum Thermoproteota; class EX4484-205; order EX4484-205; family JAAOZO01; genus JAAOZO01. The sequence goes on from JAAOZO010000060.1 coordinate 4,507, forward strand.
TTCGAACTGTACTGGAGAAAATGGAACTCTGAGGCAAGGATAAAATCATGAAAAATGAAACATACAAGAAAGAAGAACTGTTACGGCTATACTACTATACTTAACTTAATAGAATTTCCCAAATCTATTAACCTTACAATAATTTTTCTTCGAAGTTTTTACTACAATTTAGCTTAAAAGATATCTAGGACTATTAAGAAAAGGTAATTCTATA
>JAAOZO010000103.1 GCA_011605715.1 Nitrososphaerota archaeon
ATTCGATAGTAAAGTCTTGGAGTAGGTTCACCCTGACAGGGGAGGAGGCTGATGAGGGCTTCAATGAACTCAAGAGGAGCCCAAAGCTGTTGAATCCCAAGAGCTATGTAAGTCTATTTAAGACTACATAGCTCAGAACCCCTAGAAAGTCTAAACCTTAGTTTTGAGCTAAACGGGCAACGTCTAATCACTTTCTTGAGATTTCTTGTTCGGCTGGAAGGTGAGTTAGAAGCTCCTTAAACAAAGATAAAAATAAGATAAAAGTTTTTACGTTATATGTTAACGTTTAGCTAAACTTATACTCTTCGCAATTGTCATATCTTCTTAAGTTCTAACGTTTGGTGGCAAGTGAAAACCAAAAATCTACTCTAGCCTCTTTCCAGATTCCTAGCATGCCCTCATAAAGACTTTCTATGTAGGCCTTGACAACTTCATTATATCTTTCTATTATTTGACGCACATTCTTTTCTTTAAACATCTTTTTAACTTCTTCTCTCTCAAAATACCCGTCTGCAATTTCCCATGCAAGTTTTATATCTTTTTCATTTTCTGCTGACAGTAGCCCTCTTCTTACTTTCTCTATTTCATCTTTCACTTCATCTAAGTTGAATACCGCTACTGGCCAGAAGACGTGTAAAAGATAAGAAGAGTACTCTGCGATTTTCTCAACTCTAAACCCAATTTTGTTTTTAAGTTCTTCATATGTTTGCTGGTCTTCTTCAGACCATTTCCACTTAAATTCGCTTGTTTTTAGTCTTCGATCAAACATGAAAAAGTCATAAGAGAGAAGGCTTAATTCATGAAGAAATCTTTTTTGATTGTCTCCTTCTGGTGGTCCGGCCATCGAAGTTGCAAGAATTATTGGTAAGTACTTTAGTTTAGTTCTCATCGGACCAATATCGCTGTTTATGATAAACCATGGGTGCCTTTTCCCGAAAAGGGAAAACCAAAGGTACTTATCTTTAAGTTTATTTACAAGACTTTCTGGGATTCTTTCTTCAAAAAGAAGCTCAACCACGTACTCTGTCATTTTACACTGAAAAACGTTATAAGTACTCTTTAAAAATCTTCTGAGCTAGTCTAAGAAGCTTCTTAAAAGAATCTCCAGACAAAGTTGAAAAGTAACAAGCACAAGACTTCATGCACGTATACTAACATCGTTCTCAAAAGTTGTGGCTCAATGAAGACTGTTCGATTAACTATAATATGAAGTAGAAACAAAAAGATGGTTACCCTCCGTGATGGCAACTCAGTCGTTATAGTACCACGCATCTATTGATTCTAAGTAAAAATGAAGTAAAGCGGTAGAATGAAAAACTCAATGAATATCAGATCAACAAGCACCCTAGAAGTAAGATCTTGTTAGTTAAATAAGAGAAGAGTGCTAAAGAGTCTTGTCAGGAAACTTACAGTTCTCTATTTTTAATAAAAATATAAAAGCAAAATTTTTAAATAAGCTCTAAATCTAAATACTGCTATAGATGGAAGAAATAGAGTTCATTTATAGCGAAGGAATTTGTAAAATTTTTCATAATGGTGAGTTAAAGTATCAATTGAGAGTGCCAAGATCTGTTCTTCTAGAATGGAGAAAAATACTTTTAGATAGAGGTTACAGTATACAATCAGAAAGTGACAGCCGCAATAATTATTACGTAAAATACGTAAAGAGTTGATTTTAATTAAAGCTTTTTATCTCTTTTAGGGTTTTCAAGAAAGATTTTTGTTGCTAAGTCACATTTTAACTACGAAGTGATTAAATAAATGTTCGTAAGTAGTCAAAGCTTTTCTCAAGCTTCAACTTCATCACGAGACTTATAACGTCTTGTCCCTTTCGTTTTTGAAGCCCGTGCTCTTTGTGATAAAGGCTTCAAAGAATAAAACCAAACTAATCCATAGCATAAGAGAAGAGAAGACAAACTCAGCTCAAATTTAGCTTAAGAGGCTTCTTTTTAAGCAAAAGAAATGTTTAGTGTTGAAATACTAGAAGAAGCAAGAATAGAGAGAATTGAAAAACGTTTTGTTAGAATACTCCTAAAAGTCTTAATTGCATCAAGGGTCGAAAGAATAATAAAAGAACATGGAGAAGGTAAGTGTTCACTATGCTACGCTGCAAAGGCGGATCTCTCGGTAAGTGACTTTCTAGCTGAGCTTGCAAGTAAAGGTACTTTTTTTTCAGTATGGTTTTTGAGAACTTGAAATAAGGCCTAGAAGCTACTGAGAAATGTGCAAAAACTTAAAGTATCTTTAGATGCGACGCTATTGTTATACTTCGCTAAATCTATAAAATCAACATAGTTCTTGACCTCTTTCAAGTATATATAAGTAAGTGCATATGTACTGAAGTGGTTAAAAGAAGTAAAGTAAGAGGAAGTGAAGATCTTCAATAATCGGGGGTTGTAATTCAAAATGGTAAAATAAAAGTTATAAAAATAGAGAATGAAGTTGAAGAGTTGTCAGAGTTGTATGAAATAGGTTTGGAAAGCTATCAATTATGTTTCTAGTAAAGAAAGACATTTCAGATGTAGCTGTAGTGAACGATCTTTATGCCCGAAAAATAGATAAAATTCTGAAGATCAAGATGCATGGTTTCTCTTTTCATACTTAAGTATGATTCGAAAGAAGATCTTTAAAATATGATGAAATTAATAGGCATGCTAAGAAAAATGGATAAAGCGGATTTAGGTTAGCACCAGAAGTAATTATTGAATTTCAGAAAGAGTTAAAAGTCATCTGAAGCTGTATAAAGGCTACTTTTATAAAGCTTACACTTAGTTTTCAGTCTTTACGGTCGTCTTCTATGTATTTAGTTCTTCGAGTAGTAGCTTTCAGGACGAATAATGTTTAAATATTTACGTTAGAATTGAAAAATTATGTTCACGTATGTTAAACGTGTAGGACCAAGCTGGAGGCTTAAGGGTAGAAAGGTTGCAATCGTAGTAGCCAACGAATTTGAAGACATTGAGCTTCTTTATCCTTTATTAAGGCTTAGCGAAGAAGGCGCTGAAGTCGTCATAATACCAATAAGGGAAGGCCTTCATCCTAGACCAGCAGTTAAAGACAAGCCAGTTACAGGACGATACGGAGTCCCTATTCCTCTAGAAGTGTTTGGTGAAGGCATTAGGTATGCTATAGGAGAACTGAAACAAGTAAAACCTGAAGACTTTGATGCGGTGGTAATACCTGGAGGATTCTCTCCTGATGCTTTAAGAGTAAATTCAGAAGTTTTAGAGTTTGTTAAGGAAACTTACAATAAGAGTAAAATCGTAGCAGCGATATGCCATGGACCTCAAGTTCTAATTTCAGCTGGTTTAGTTAAGGGTAGACGAGTAACAAGTTATGTTGCAGTTAAAGACGATCTCATCAATGCTGGAGCTGTATTTGTAGATGAACCTGCCGTTAGAGATGGAAATATAATAACAGCTAGAGTTCCAGATGACTTGCCTGATTTTTGCCAGCTCATAATAGAAGCTCTGTCTTAAAACGATTTCAACTAGAGGAAGCAAGTGACGACCTCTCCTAACTTAAGTTAGGAGCTTCCAGCTTCCTTTTAGGCTTTAGAGGTCAGCGTAACATACTTATAAACTCTTGTAAAGAACTTGCATTTAAGTTTGCCCATTCATCCTAGAACTAAAGTTCTGAGTTTTCTGAACACTCTTTATAAAAAAATAAACTTTCAAGGCGCTGCGAGACTAAAAATTTTGGATATGCCATCAAGCTTTGTAAATGCTACAACTAATTCACTTAACCAAAATGCAACAGCAACTACTACAACTAAGCTAACCGCAACAAGCACTACAGTTGTAATTATTGAACTTATTCCACGTTTGTCGTCTATCAAATTCTTCAATTTCTTTTGCATTACTTTTTATAACAAGTAAACTTTATTTGTTCTTTTCTAAACTTTAAGACGATTGTTACTCTACAAAAATTTAGTAAAGCAACTTTGCTTTATTAACTTCGGCTTAGGACTGATTTTATTATCCAAAATGTAGGCTTTAATTTCATTAATTAAGTCCAGTCTAGGCGGAAGTTGAGCTGTACTCTTTTAACTAAAGTCCTAGAGATTCTTGCTTTAAAGTATTCATGGCTCTATTGTTCGTTTCATCCCAGAATTAAAACCTTAGGCTTTCCTGAAAAATTACTTTTGTAAGTAGCTTAAATCTAAAACATTTATCAGGACTACAAACAAATGAAAACAAAGCCTAGAGTTAAGCTTCTGCTAATCTATTAGGTATTGAACAAATACAAGGAACAATAATAGTGCTTAGATTACTTACCTTGTTTACTTAGATTTGTCTTCTTCAAGGTACTTTTTAAGTGCTTTTTCTAGAAGGTCTAAAATTTTCCAATACTTATAAAAATACAATGCAACTAAGCTAAAAATTCCAGCTACTATGAAAAGCAACAGCGCTATCCAAAAAACTTCAAATAGAACCATTTTTGCACAACTTCTTATAACTTAAATTATTTAAGTCTTTTCTAAAAAGGTTATAACAAGTATTTGAGTTGTACTTTGATTAAACAAGCAAAGATAGAAAGAAGGATAAAAGTTATAAAACGAATAGTAAGATAAAGTAATGGTAAACTAGAAATGAAAAAGGACTTTAGTAAAATTTCTTTTTTATCTTTATTCTTACTCTTCTCAGTTGCACCTCAACTTATTCAAGCAAGGAAGAACAACAGTCAAATGCTTACAGTTAAAAGTACTACGTTTGAAACAAACAACACAAAAATGCACAGGGGAATAAACATTGGAAATGCTTTGGAAGCACCTAACGAAGGAGACTGGGGAGTTGTAATTAAAGACGAATACTTCAAAATAATAAGAGAAGCTGGTTTTGATACTGTAAGAATTCCAATAAGGTGGTCAAATCACGCAGGAAGTGTTCCACCCTATAAAATAGATGACAACTTCTTTAAGAGAGTAGACTGGGTTGTTAATAAATCCTTAGAACAGGGTCTTATCACTATAATAAATATTCATCATTATGAAGAAATAATGCAAAAACCAGAAGAGCATGAAGATCGTTTTCTAGCGCTGTGGAAACAAATTTCTGAGCATTATAGGAATTATCCAGACACACTCTACTTTGAGTTGCTTAATGAGCCAAATGGAGCATTAACAAGTGATATTTGGAACAAATTTATAGAAGAGGCGGTTAGTATCATAAGGGAAACAAACCCTACAAGGAAAATTATCATCGGACCAGCTGATTGGAATAGCGTTTACAAACTTAAGGAACTAAAAGTTCCAGAAGGGGACAAGAATATAATAGTCACTTTTCATTTCTACACTCCTTTCGAATTTACGCATCAGGGAGCTGAGTGGGTTAGTCCTTCACCTCCTGTGGGTAAAAAATGGATAGGAAATGAAGCCGAACAAAAACAAATTACAGACGAGTTAGATATTGCTGTTCGATGGGCCACAGAGCACAACAATATTTCTCTTTTTATGGGAGAATTTGGCGCTTACAGTAAAGCTGACATGGCATCTAGAGTAAGGTGGACTTATTTTGTAGCGAGAGAAGCAGAAAAAAGAAACATTGCTTGGGCCTATTGGGAGTTCTGCTCAGGATTTGGTGCATACGATCCAGTAAAGAATGAGTGGAGAGAAGACCTTTTAAATGCGTTAATTCCTCCTCCAAACAAGTATTACGTTTCTGTTGACACCGAACACGGTAGCATCTTAGGTTCCGGCTGGTATAATGAAGGCTCGTATGCAACAATAAAGATAAGTGAAACAAGTTTAGGATTCCTCGTTCAAGATGTTTTTGATCATTTCGAAGGTTTGGGTTCTAGAGATATCGTAATTGATGCAAGAACAGTTAAAGTTTATGTTAACGGACCAAGGATCATAAGGGCAGTATGGCGAAAAGACTACACTATGGCGTTACTTACAACACTTGGAGTAGGCATTATATTAGGTGTAGCAATACTGCTCTACAAAATACAAAGATTTAGTTTATTGTCTGTAGACTTTAGGAATGCTACCCTTCATAGTAGTCTAGTTTTATTCTCACTACATACATTTCTACGCCTTGGTTCGTTAAAGCTAAAACAGCAACGTTAACTACATACTTTCCTTCAACATTTTCTTTCCATATGTTCACAGTGTTTATTTTATAGTTCCTTGCTTTTTTCGATTAGATAATCCAAAGTTGAATTTAACTGTTGTAAGTTAAAGTTTGAACTTAAGTAAAAAATTTGATAAACAACGTTTGGATTAACTAAAGTTGGAGTTAGAACTTTAAAGTTTTTGTTTAGTAGGTAGCTAACTATTATCTCTGTTATGTTTACCTTTGATGTTGGAAAAGTTACGTTTCTTAAAGTTGAAAGATAAGCAAGTTCTGCAGCTAAATTTACTTCATTTGGATTGGTTACGTCTTTAACTTCATATATTCCAATTTTATCTTCGCTAGGATTATAAGCAACAACCATAGTTAAGACTGCTGTTTGAGAACTTATAGAATAATACGGGTTCTGAGCTATGTAGTCTTAAATAGACTTACATAGCTCTTGGGATTCACAGCCTAGGGCTCCTCTCGAGTTCATCGAAGCTCTCATCAGCCTCTTCCCTGTCAGGGTGAACCCGCTCCAACCCTTCATCAGCTCATCGAAGAGCCTCAAACTTGGAGAAAACTACAATCTGAAGGTATAGAT
>JAAOZO010000046.1 GCA_011605715.1 Nitrososphaerota archaeon
AAGGTAATCTTCTATGTTTCTTCTAAGCGTTGTTAACATAAGAAATTGAGACTAAAACGTCTCCACTCCAGGAAAACTTAATCCTGCTTCTTTTAGAACCCAAATTTTTCTGCAACGCATAACCAACAACTAGAGGAAGAGAAACCGTGGGCTCAACGTAAGCTGTTGCTCTTGTAGCTTTTTTGCTTATTTTACCCCAGGAGGTAGCTTCTTCAAGTGTGCTTCCGCTTAACCCACCCCAATGCGGAGCATCAGTGGTTAACTGAAAAGCATAAGAATGCCCACCAGTATCAACTGAAAAAATGTAGCTCATGACTACAGAATCATTTATGAAATTCTTTGGAACACCACCAGCTATATAAATTGCAGCAGTTTTTTTAGACTTTACAACAATTTGAGTTAGTTCATAGTTATCCCTTATAGAGTCTATAACTACTCTTGGCCTTCCGTTAATTTTTGCCCAATGGTAATGTGCTGTCAAGCCTATTCCTATGCTACTATCATTTATTGCTGGAGAAAAAACTGGAACTTCCCTTTTTGAAGCAGTATAAAGTATTGAGTTCTCGTCGTTTAGTTTTTTACCTAGGAGATAAAGGAATTCTCTACTTGAGTATCCTCTGGGTTCTAAGGAATCAGCGAATTTTCCTATCCAAGTATCGGTTTCTATAAACTTTTCTTCGTCTACATAAGTATCGTAAATTCTATCGATTAACAAGTCTCTTAGTTTAGCATCATCTGCGTTTGGAGAACCAATGTAGTGCTTGTATCCTCTGGCTTGATAAACATCTTGGTAAAGAATTGCACCTGTTGAAACAACAACATCTACTAAATTGTACTCTATCATATCTCTTATGACCTTCCTCAAACCACCTGCAATCAAAGGACCTGCCAGCCCTAAAAGTATGGTTGGTCTATCCTTGTCTGTAAGCATATTTTCAAAAACTTCCGCACATTTTCCTATATTTCTAGCCTGAACAGACATAACTTTAAAAGACTCAACCAAATCTTCAATACTTTTTACTGAAGTTAGGTCTACGTTCTTCACTTCTTTACTTAGGAGTTTCTTTTTTGTAGCCCTTTCTTCTTCACTTAACGCTTTGGGTAGGTATATTTCACCAATGTTTTTCTTGCCCATTGCAAGCCTAATTTACTAAAAAGGGGTATTTAATTCCTTCTATACACTGTCTCCTGAATATGTTAGACTTTTCTCACAGAAACGTTCAAACACGCAATAGTTACACTCCCACTCTCTCCACATTGGAGAACTTTCTTGCTTAATTAGTTCGATCACATTTTCATCATTCAAGTCATTCTTAATTTCAAAAATTTTTATCCCTTCTGGACTAACATAAGTTAGCAATCCAAGAGTAGAATTCATAAGCCAGGAGTAAAGTTTTAGTTGCAGTATATGGTGTTCGTGTGGTACTCCTTGAAGGTCTGTTTGGTACTTTATTTCTACTGGTGTACCATCAATTAGAGCATCAATATGACCGTAAACTAGTATGTGCTTTCCATTTGCAACTAGTTCTTTAAACACAGGATGCTCATTTGGGTCATTAAGTAAACTCTTAACTGCTAACTCAATAAAGTACCCAACTAAGAATCGAGGACTGAAAAATGAAGCGTTTTCTACCTCTGGAAATTTTAATCTAAGCTTTCTTTTGTAGGCACATTCGCAAAGTTCATGAACAAATACAACTTCCTTTCCTTTTGCTTTCCAAAGTTCTCTAGTATTTTCTCTTTCATCTAAGTATTTCCTTACCATCTCATGAAAAGTTGAGATTACAATATTTTCGAGTGTATCTTTCTGGCTCATATACTCAGTTAAAAAAGAAGAAATTAAAAAGTTTATTTTAGAAGTCTTAACAAAGAATAAAAATCAACGTTGTTTTTCCTATCGATCAGGTAACTTCTTATTCCAACCTTCATTGGATTTTCCACATCGTTTAACTTGTCGTCACCTACATGAATTATTTGAGAAGGAAGTATCTTTAAGTCTTCGAGTATAAAATTATAAAAAGAAGGAGGTTTTCCAACGAAAAACATATCAGTAGAAGAATACACTCTATAGAACTTAAATTTAAGAGTACTAAGAGCAGGAAGCATAAGAGAAGAAGAAACACCAGAAGCTACTATCAACGTATACTTATTTTTAACTTTTTCAATAAAACTTAATGCATCTTCATAGAATCTTAACGCAACTAAAGATTGCGCTACCAGCTCGCTTAGGGAGTTGTTTATCCCTAGCTTATTAAGCCAATAATTTGGAAGATACCAGTTTATGTCGTCTTTACTTACTTTTCCATATTCTTCAAAAACTTTTGATTTTGCTTCCTTTAAGCTTATACCTTCTTTTATCGAGTATGCTTTTGGTATTACTTCCTTCCAAAAATACTCAAGATAGTCTTCGGTTACTAAGGTGCCTGAAAAATCAAGTGAGACTACCCTCGTACTTTTATGCATTTTGCTTTCTTTTTTTTAAAGTTTAGGGCTATATAGAGATTTCGTTAACAAAAATTACTTCTTCTTAAAATCATTTAAGGATCATGAAAATACTTTCCAAAGTATTGCCAAACATCTTGAGATACACAAACATCTGCGAACACAAGGATACCATTAGAGTCACCCTCCATTGCATATTTAATTGACTCAAGCCACTCACTGGCAGGCATTGAGATTGTATTACTGTAAGCGCCACCGATACATGGAACAAGTATTGTGCTATTAGGGAGATAAGAACGCGTAATCCTACTTGCATCTTTGACCCATGAAACCGGTTCTCCTGAATCGCGGTGGTAGATCATAGGAGAGATTATGTCCACTAGTCCTTCGTTTACCCAAGTTTTCCAGTCTGTGAAATACCAGTTCATAGCTAATTCTGGGTCATAAACTACATCGTGAGAAATTACGATCTCTGGTTTTAGGGTCCTTATTTCAGTTGTTAGTCTTCTTAAGAATGCTGTCATTATACCAGACATCCACCTTACGTACTCTTTTCTGTATTTTCCATTTTCTAAAACATCTGAAGGCCAATTAATCGAAGAAATATTAAACTCTTTAATAAAAAGGGATTTATCTAGCTGAGAATATGAGCCGCTATACTCTATGTCGATGTTTATTCCATCAATGTTGTAGTTTTTAACTATCTCAATTATTTCGTTAAAGACGAAATCTTGAGCTTCTGAGTTAGCTACGTCAAGTAAACCATAGTTTACTGACCCATCTGCCTTTACAGCAGCTAAGTTGGGATTCTTGGAAATGAACTCAGAAGAAGCAGTAAACGGCATAACCCATGGCCAAACTTTAACATTTCTCCTATGAGAACTTATTACTATTTCTTTTAGCAAATCGAAATTTCCAAACTTAGAAGGATTAATACTACTGTTGTAGTAGGAAACTCCACTATCTAAGCCTTGAGGTAACACTAAGTTAAACCCAAACTTATAAAGTTGTTCTATATAATCGTCTACACTGGAAGGAGAAGTAAAACGATTACCTTGCCAGTAATAATAAATAAAAACACCTCTTATAGTAGGAACTATTTTATTCTTTGACACTTCAGACCACCAGTCTCTTCTTTGATACAAAAGAGGCAACAATAAGCCCGATAACAAAATTACTACAAGTGATGTAACGAACGCTAAAAATTTCTTATCCATTGAAGCTCACACTTCTCTTTTTACGACGCTATCGGCTAACTCATTCAGCAAAGTTTTTGCGTTAGAATCAGGTAAGAAGTTTATAGCAGTTTTAGCAATTTTAACTCTTTCCTCTGCAAAATTGATTGCTCGTTCTCTTGCCTTAGTACTTTTTATTAGTTCGATGCCTTCGCTAATCTCTTCAGCTGAACTCTCCTTCCTTAATATAGATAGAAGCTTTTCTTTATTTTTATAGTCTAGCTCTTCTAATGCCAACAAGATAAGAGCGTTACTTAGCTTGTGTTCCTTGATGTCTTTTCCTATCTCTTTTCCAAATTTTTCTTCCTTACCGAACAAATCTAAGTAATCATCGATGACTTGAAAGGCTATACCCAAATTTAGTCCATACTTTGAGAAGCTTTCCTCAACTTCTGGTGGAGCATCAGCTACGATTGCTCCGGCTCTTGCACTTGCAATAAGCAAAGAAGCTGTTTTTTTCTGTATTAAATCTAAGTATAAACTCCAAGAAGGAGTTGTAATTCTTTTTTCAGTTATGTAGTTCTCAGTTCTTCCAGCCTGTTCAAATAAGATATCTAGGCGCTCGCCTTCAGTTAGTTCTATTATTGCTTGGCTTATTAGTTCATGTAACTTGTATGAAGCGGGAGACCTGTTTATGAGCTTGTTGATGGCTTCTCTATAATGCAGTCCAGCAAGCAACGCCATAGCATCACCATAAACAGCTCTCGTTGTCTTCTTCCCCCTTCTGAGTTCTCCTCGATCTATGATGTCATCGTAAAGTAAAGTATAGTTGTGAATTAGCTCAAGAGCAGCAGCAACCCAAATTGCCCATTCAGGATTTCCTCCTGCAGCTTCACAAGACAATAAAACTATTGCAGGGCGAATTCTCTTTCCACCAGCCTCTATTTGATGAAGTAAGATTGGCTTAAAGTCTTCTGAAGCACCTTCAATTAAGTATTTTGTCATTATTGGGTCCACTTTTTTTCCAATTTCAAAAAGTTTTGAAGTGTTTGACATTAGCTTGTCAGTCTTTTAATTTTATAGCCAAATTTAAAAAGCTTTGTTTCCACGCATGAAAGCTAAAAAGCAACGAAGTATGTTTACGCTTTTAATGCCAAAATTCCAAGTAGCAATTATTGTTGGTATCAGACTCAAGGTAAATTAATAGCATTTAAAAATTATTTTTGTTTTATATTCGAAACCTTTAAGGTTTACTGAAAAACTTCTCGCCCTTCTTATGAGAGTACACAAAAGGTATAGCGAAATCAACCTTGGGATTACTTTGGAATTCTTCGAAGATCCTTTTGTTTATTTCATGCGCAATCCTTGGCCTATCTACAGCCAAGGTCATATACCTTAATCTTAGGTAAACTCCGTAGTCATAGAAGTCGGATCTTATATACGGTTCTTGTTTTGTTTCTTTGATGATGTCTTCTGTAACTTCTTTCGCAACTTTTATAAGAATTCGTTCAGCTTCTTTCCAATCAGAATCATAAGTTATCCTTACAACAACTTCATCAAGTATATAAGGCTGATTTGTTTTAGCTTGACCACTGTAGTTTATGATAACATTACTAAACAGTATCGCATTCGGAACAAGCACATATCTTCCTGAAGGTTCTTCGCTACCAACAGTTCCTCCAACCTGGTTTAAAACAGTATACATAACTCCTACATCCACTACATCTCCAATAATACCCCATGCAGGAAGGAAAATTCTATCCCCTACCCTAAATGGTCGTCTTAGCGTTATTAAAAACCATGCAGCCAAGCCAGTAACAGGTTGTTGCAAAGACCAGCCTAAGAATAATCCACTAAACGCACCTAAAGCAGTTACAAATGTGACTCCACCAAAAATAATGTTTGCTAATGCAATAGCAAACGCAAAGATCACTATTGAGCGCCATAGGCCTAAAAGCATCTTAATATCTCCTTGTTTGCCGCCTGCTTTTATTACTGCAGATGAAATAAGATGCGAAATAATCAAGTAGACAACGTAAAATATTGCAGCAGTTAGTATGATTTGGTAAATAATGCCCCTATCAACTTGAAAGGAAATTGGTAGACTGGG
>JAAOZO010000206.1 GCA_011605715.1 Nitrososphaerota archaeon
CTAGTAACGATAGAGCTGCTATGCCAAAGAAGAACAAAACTTTTCTATCTTTGATGAACTCGTTAAAGCTTCTGAGCAACTGAATTTTTCTTATTTTAGCTTGTATGTCTTCCTTTTTCTTGCTTAGTTCGTTTAAGTTCACTCCTTCAATACTTTTTCCTATCTCTTTCTTCTTGCTTGTTTCGCCTGCCAGTTCGCTATCAAGTTGGGAAAGCTCAGCAACATAACTTTTCATATCTTCCATAGTTGACTTTAATCTTTGTTCTCCTCCAGAGTTTTCTACTCTGTTCTTTAAGTCTTCTAAGTCAGCTATTTCTTCCTGAATTGAGCTTATTTGATTTTCAACTTGCTTTAGTTCTTTGCCTATGTTCTTTGCTTTTACAAGGAGGGAAAGTTTTTCCCTTTCTTTCTCAATTCTTTGAGCCTCTTCCTCTACCTGCTTTAGCCTTTTTGAATAAATGCTTAAGCTTCCTTTAATGTTTTCTATATCTTCCTTTTTCTTGCTTATTTCTTCAAGTTTCTTCTTTATTGGCTCAATCTCTAAACTTATTTCTTTGATTCTTCCTCCTCCCCTCTGAGTACCTTCAATTTCTTTTAGCTCCTCGTTTGCTAACTTTTTTACTTGATCCAAGAAGTCAATGTTTAGCAAACTGTTTATGAGTTGCTGTCTGTTTTGATTTCCAAGTTCAATTAGTTTACCAAGTTCTTTCTGGTTTACTACGTTCGTGACCTCTACTTCCTTCCACCCAAGTCCCCCTAAAAATTTGCTTAGCTCTTCGTTTACCTTCTCAACCTTTACTGCTATAAGCTTGTAACTACTTCCTTCTAACTTAGCAAGCTTAGCTGAAGAGCCAGAGGTTGTTATCTCTCTTTCTACAACAAATACACTTCCAGAGTCTTCAAACTCAAGTTTAACGTAAGCTCTTTTTTCTCCGTAGCTTATAGCTTCTTGAATCTTACTTCCAGTTCTAACTTTTCCAAAAAGTGCGAAGAGTATCGCTTCAATTATCGTTGATTTTCCAGCTTCATTTTCCCCAACAAGTACAGTTAGTCCATTTTCAAAACTTATTTCTACGTCTATGAGCTTTCTAAAGTTCCTTACCTTAAGTTTCCTAAGGACAACCATTACTGCTGAGAAACCTCCTTGAGCTTAGAATCTAAGTAAGACAAAGCTTCTTCAAGTGTCTTTTTTCTTTCTTCATCTTTCTCTTCGTTTATTTTTTGCCTTATGAACTCATAGAAAAACTCAATCGGGGTTTTGTCGATATAGCTAACTTCATTTCCTTCTTCCTTCAGCGTTAGGTCAGTATCGTTTATCTCGAGCAAGAAAAAGTATTTTTCCAAATTTCTAAGCAGTTCAACTTTGTTGTAGTACTGGAAGGCTTGAAAGCTAACTCTTCCTTTTAAGTCTACTCTAAGTATTAGATCTTCGTTCTTTAACTTAAGTACTTCGTTCTGTACATAACTTTGAATATCCTTTTCGTTTGCACCATTAACTTCAAGAGAAATTCTTTGCATTGGTCTTGTTTCTAGCTTAATGAAGGTTTGTTTTGGTACTAAGTTGTCCTCAAGTTCAATAAGGTAAAATCCTTTTTCATCTTCAGCTTCATCGAAAGTAAGTTTTTCTGTGCTTCCTGGGTACGCAATTACCGTTTTTCCTAAGACCTTTATTTCTTGCTTATGCAAGTGTCCAGCTGCAACATAGTTAACGTACTTAGGAATTTCACTTGCCTTAACTATTGGTTCTAATGCATACGGATACTTTTGTTTTACTCCAGTTATTGAGTAATGAAGCATAAGTATGTTGAAGTCTCCTTCTTCAGGCACTCTTACGTTTGATAAAGGGTCGTCTGAAGCACTGTAGTTATGGTTAAACGATAGTCCGCTTATCGTTAAGCTTATGTCTCCAATTTTTAAGTTTTCAGTCTCAACTTCTTCAGTAGAGCCAAAAAATCTTGCATAGCCTGAACGCTCAAACAAAAGTAAAGGTGACTCTGCTTCTTCAACAGACCTAGGCATGTCATGGTTGCCTCCTATCATGAACACCTTAGTTCCATTTGAAGTTAAATCTCTAAACCACTTCATCAAGCTGCTCCTCGGAGGGTTTCTTGGGTTAATCCTATCAAAAACATCCCCACAAAGCAGTAGAACATCAACTTTGTTGTCCAAGCAAAACTTAACAATTCTTTCAAAGTTTATCCTAAAGTCTCTTCTCCTTTCGTTTATCTTGCCTTTAAATTTTTGGAAAGTAGGATCTAAATGGTTGTCTGCAGTGTGAACTATCTTTATCGCTGTCATCTTAATCTTCAGAGAAGCTTCCAGAACTAAGATGTGTTTCCATTCTTTCCTTTTTTAACCTTTCTTCGTTTCTTATTGCTCTAAGCTTGCTAACTATGTCTATGTCTGCTCCTCCTTCCTTAGTTTCTCTCCTTCTAACTTTTACCATCATTGGAACCTTTGCTACTTCTCCTACAACTATGGCTTCTCCAGTATTTAGTCCTGGAAGGTCTTGAAGTTCTTCTTCTCCAAGTCTTTCAGAAGAGTTCAATATAGCTTCTTGGTCTCTTGGGTTTGTTATCCTCATTATTATTTGACTGTTACATTGGCTTAGAGCATTGCTACTTACCTTTGAAGGTCTTTGAGTAATTAAAGTTAGGAAAATTCCAAACTTCCTTCCTTCTGCAGCAATCTTGTTTATGATTCTGCTTGAGAAGGACCTTTCTTCGCTAGGAACAAAGTTATGCGCTTCTTCTACGAACAAAAACACTGGAAATCCTAAATCCCCAACTTGTGCTTTATGCAAGAGTCTCTTAAGAACCAAGTATACAACAAAGTCTTGGCTCTCTATATCCATACCAGAAAGGTCAAGGATCGATGCTTTACCTTGAACTAAAAGTTCGCTGAATTGAAATGAGCTTTCTCCAAATATTCTGTAAGCTTCTAGTTCTTGAATCCTCTTTATTGCCTGCGCTGCAGCTTTACAATCCTTACCTTTTTCGTCTTCAGAGCAAATTTCTTCCAGCTTCTCTCTTAAGCTTCTTAAAGTTATGTTTTTGCCACTCTTTGCAACTTCTTCCATTGCATTCTTTATTATGCTCCTTATGTTAACGTATTGGCGGCTAACTCTAAGGAGCTCAAAAATTTCATCTAAGCTGAGGTCTGATAGGTTGATCATTAAGTCTTTAAACTTTAGTCCAACTTCCTTTTCTCCATATCTGCTTGTGCTTAAAGGATTCCTAAACAGTAGAACTCTTTCTCTAAAATCAGAAGGACTACCGTCTGGCTTTAATCCAAGGAAAACGTAGTCTGCATGAGGGTCAACAACTAACAGCGTTGCACCTTTCTTAAGAAGTTCTTCCATTAAAACTCCAGAAAGGTAAGTTTTTCCAGCTCCAGTTTGTGCTATTATTGTCAAATGCCTCCTAAGTCCATTTAGGCTTATTCTTATTTTAACTTCTGGTCTAACTGCAAGATTTCCAATGTAAAGGCCCTCCTCTTCATTGTACGAAAGAAATTTTTGTAGAAGTGAAGAAGGAGCTTTCCTTAGTATTGTGCCTGGAGGTGCAGTTCTTCTAGGAACTTGAGGTTCTTTTCTACCTTCCAAGAAGTAGCCTATTATTCTTGCTTTTCCCATAACTTTTGCCTCATCTAAGTCATAGGCTAAAATTCTCTTTACGTTACTTGGGTCTATGCTGCTATCTATAACTTCACTGAGCATTTCAATTCTAGATACCTTGGATAAAACTTCTACTTCTTTTTCTCCTTCTTCATAGAGTTCTTTTGAGCTAAAGCAAACGTACTCATGAAGAGAAGGATAACTTTCTTTGCTTGATACAAAAACTATTTCATTTGCAGAAGTTCCTGCTATTATTACTCCAACTTCTTCAGTAACATCTGGCACGTTTATAATCCCTCCCTAGTACAAGATCGCTCATAGTACCAATTTTAAAGTTTAAATTTTTATCTATTTTTCTGAACAAAGTAAGTTAAACTTCTTAGTGAAGCCTAACACGTCTGTAATCCCTTCCCGGAAGCAAAATTGTTCCAAGCTTTTTTTCGATGATTTTAAGATAAACGCTGTCCACAACATAGTTTGAAAGCTTAACTTTTTCATCTGCTCTTTTAAGTAAAACATTGTAGTTCTTGTAACCAGCATATTGCTCTAGAA
>JAAOZO010000125.1 GCA_011605715.1 Nitrososphaerota archaeon
GTTTTCAAATTCTTTTTCATTAGCTGTGAAGAGTAGCGCGAGATTTCTACTAGCTTCTCTGAAATTTTCATTTAGTTTCAGTAGTGCACTAAGTAAGAATTTATTTTTATTAACGACTAAGCATTCAACGTTGTCAAGAACCATTAAGGTTTTAATTTTATCGTAAGCGAAGTATCTCAATAAGAAAGATAGAAGTTCTTCTGTTGAAGAACCCTTAACTCTCCTTGAAGTTATACCAAGAACGTTAATTACCTTCGAAACTATTTTGAACTCACTATTTTCAGTGCTGCAGTCAATTACTATGCTTCTGAGACCTAACTTCACTCTTAGGCTTTCAGCTAGCTTAAGTGAAAGTGCAGTTTTTCCTGAACTTTTTGGCCCAAGTAAGAGGAAGGTAGGAAAAGAGCCCAGCCTAATTCCTGTAAGATAGAAAGATTCTAGTTCGCCCAATTCTTTTTCTCTAAAGGGGAGATTAGGTGGGAGGTAACCTCTAGTTAAAGGAAATAGATAGTCTCGTGCTTTTTGTTCAAGCATCATTGTTTCTTCTTGTCCTTTCAAGTACCTCTTTCTTCGGTTATATGTTTTACGAATTTGCAGGCTTTGTCTCTCAGGGAGTATAATGAAAGTGGAAGAGTACTTCTTAGTAGAGAAATAATTATCTTATTGTCTACTGTTTCAAAGTATAGAATAACTTCGGGAGAGATAACGTCTAGCTCATAACCTTTTGTTCTTACTGCTTTAAGAAGCTCCTTTTTTATTGGATCTAAAAAGCCTCTTAAAGACTTCTTAGATTTTAGCATTACCTTAATTTTCTTAGTTGAATTTAAGTCTTCAAGTAAACTTAAAGCAGATGCAAGCACTTCGTTTTTGTTTAAGTTGCAAGTTTTGTGAATTGGAACAATTCTAATGGTGTATCTTGGCAAGGAACTAAAGACTAGATGCAAGAAGTCGTTCTCGTTAAGCTTTGTTACTATTTTAAATGTGTTTTTTCGTTCAGTTTCTACTATCTTAACATCTTTGTCTGCTAAAAGAACGGCATCCAACAACTCTATTTTTGCTTTGTTCTCTTTATTCGAAACTGAGACCACTAGAAATTCTGCCATCATACCACCCCTTGGCTTAACTTATGCCAACTATCCCTTTCCAAAAAAAGGTTCGGCGTTAGGGCAGGATTCACGCTTTTCTCACTCACTGATCTACAAAGTTCAAAACACCACCTCACAAAACTCATCGCACTATGGGCTACGTTTAGCATACTCAGCTTGAAAACCTTTCCTTCAACATAGACATGAACACTCTTTTGCATAAGAAACGTTCCCTAAGTTTTTAATATCCTCAACATTTATTTAAGCCTTCGCAACTCGTTTCCATGCATACATAGGATCTTTCTGATAACGCATGGTAAATTTTATATGGTGAAAGCTTTACCAAAAAGATTTTATGAAAGAAATCCAAGGTGGAAAAAAGAAGAAGGTCTTAGCATTAATAATCATACTAGTAGTACTGACTTTAATAGTAGGATACCTCGAGTTTACAAGTCCAAGTAAAGGTCTAGGTAAAAACTACTTAGCCATAGTAGAACTTTCAGGTACAATTGCATACGAAGAATCTAGTTTTATTTCAGGAAGAACAATAGCTCCAAGTAACGTAAGAAGTCTTCTAAAAACAGTAGAAGAAGACTCAAATGCTAAAGGTGTTCTTATTGTGATAAACAGCCCTGGAGGAAGTGCTACTGCTTCAGAAGAAATTTACTACCAAATAAAAGAACTTGCAGAAAAGAAAACAGTTGTGACATACATAACAGAGTATGGTGCGTCTGGTGGATACATGATAGCTTTGCCTTCAAAAGAAATAATAGCTTCACCTTTGTCGCTCACAGGTTCAGTAGGAGCAGTTTCCGTACTTATAAATTACGGTAACTTACTTAACAAGTTAGGAGTTGAGGTATACACCTTTAAGAGTGGTAACTTTAAGGATATTGGCAGTCCGTATAGAAACATGACTGAAAGTGAACAAGAAGTATTTATGGAAATGGTAAACGAAACTGCTAAAGACTTCATAGAAAAAGTTGTAGAAAACAGAGGGGATAAAGTAAACTTGAGCGAAGTTGTAACTGCTAAACCGTACTTAGGAAAGCAGGCACTGAAAGTTGGATTAGTCGACGAAGTTGGAAGCTTCGATTACGCAGTTTCTAGAGCAAAACAACTTTCAGGTTTACCGCAAGATGCACCAACTAAGGTTATTTTGCTTCCAAAGCCATCAATTTTAGACTTACTGTTAGGCTCAGACACTCTTACTGGATATAAGGAAAAATCCATGGAGATAAGCTACGAGATACTTCTAATGTGGCCCTTGCAACAAATTAATCTCGACAAATAACAAAAGGCAACTAGTACTTTAGTAATTTCTTCAGTAGCTCGTAAAGGAACAACAAGGTTGCAGCAAAAATTGAGATGAAGAAAGAAAAAATAAAAGAAGCAGAGATGCCAGAGTATGAACCTAGGAGAAAAGGGGAGTACTGAGAAATTAATCCTGCTAGATAAGGACCTAAAGCCAAACCCACAGTGTTAGATACATTGTAAACTCCAGCTGAAATACCTTTTTTCTTTTCACCTCCTACAACAGAACTAAAGTGCATGCCAGAAATTGTAAAAATAGCGTAAAAAAGCCCTCTAAATGATTGAACCACAAAAAAGCTGTAAAGGTTTTTTACTGATGCGTAGCCTAAGTACACCAACCCTAAGAAGAACTCGCTCACTGAAAGAAGCTTCAGTGGGCCTACAGCATCAGAAAGCTTTCCTGAGAGCAACATGGAGGGAACCTCAACCAGAGCACCAATTGCTAAAATTAGAGAAAGCGAAAGAGCGTTGTTTCCATTTTCTAATATAAATATATTCAAAAAATTACTAGCAGCCCCCATTCCAATGCTAGCAAGAAATACACTAAAATAAAAGAAGATTATAGCTAAATTATTTTGCCTTGTGCCATTGTTAGTGTCTTTGCTAAGATTTAAGTTAGTAACATTATGACTAACGTTGGTGTTAGCCTTAAGCAACAGTATAAGAGGAAGCGTCAGTACAGAGAAGAAGAATGCAAGAACAAAAGACCCCTTTAACGATTGCATTGCAACAAACCCAGAAATTATGCAAGAAAAAACCCATCCAGCAGAACCAGAAAGCCTAAATTGACCAAGGTTTGTACCCAGTTTTTCGCTTCTTGATGTTTCCGCAATTATAGACTGTGAAAGAGGGGAAAACATGCCTAAAGAAAAAGAGGAAAGAATATACCAAATGTAAGTGTCACGTGGATTTGGTAAGTAGGCAATGAACGAAGTAGACAAAGATCTAATGAGAAAAGTAAGAAGAAGCAGATATTTATAGTTATGGAAACGGTCAAAAAGAAATCCAGAGAGTAGCTGGGCAAAAAATGTAAAAACAACATTTGAGCTTAAAACCATTCCAATCTCAACGTAGCTTATACCTTCAGACCTTAAGTACCAGCCGTAATACAAGTAAAGGGGTGCAAGTGAACTCCATGTTAAGAAGCCAAGTAGAAAAATTATTTGGAAGTTTGTAAACTTCATTTTAGGCACGTTTGAAAGCAGGATGAAAAATGCTACGAATATAAATCTTCTTGAACTTACGTGGAGAAAGACTTACTTTAGCGAACTCAAAAGTTTCAGCCCTTCTTCAACAAGTAATTCTCCGGAACCTTTCTTGAGCCTATTCCAGTACGTGGGTACTACTTCATACCCTCCTTCCTCATAAGAAGTTAGGGGAGCAATATATCCAACATAACCATTTGCATAAGAAACCACAGAAGTTAACCTGAATGGTGAGTTTGACTTTACCTTAAGACCAAGCTCTACAAACGGTTCACCAGGTAAAGCCAATATGGCATAATCGCCAATTCTTATTGCTTGCAAATTTGCAACAGTTTTGTCTGGAAAGTTTTGGGTTTTTATTTTATCTAAGTTTTTCTTTAAGTATCTTAGTACTGCTGTAGCTTCTTCAATTTTATCTGTGGGAGTAGCCTCTGTGGGGGAGCGACTTGAAGAAAAACTCTTTA
>JAAOZO010000234.1 GCA_011605715.1 Nitrososphaerota archaeon
CTTCTAGCTCTTCCAGAGCCCCAAACTAAAATTGGACACTCAATTTCTGAAGCAGCCTCTGCAAGTTTATAGGTATATTCTATACTCTTTTTTCTTATGATTTCATCTTCAGATGTGTGAGAAAAATTAGAAGGATATATAACATTCGAAGCTACAATGCTAATCTCGTAGCTTCTTGCAAGGTCTCTTAGCTTCTTTAGTTCTTCTTTTGGAACCTTAAAGGGGTTAATTTGGATGGATCCAGGAATTTCTATGCCTTTAATTCCAATTTCTGAGAGTATACTTAAGTTTTCTTCGTTTATTGGCATGCAAGTTGCAATTTTCCAGATCATGTTTCACTTTAAATTCTTATAAAGTATTTAAGTTTTTTAGCTGTGCTTTTTGCTCTGTTTAACTTAAGGTTCTCTAGACTAAGAATTACCTTTTCTTATGTTAAGCTTTTTGCTAGGTTAAAACTACTGTTTCCACTTGCATTTGCATAAAGTCTAATTGCATACTTTCCTCCTAGTTCTTCAGGTAAAGGTGGCTTCTTCGCAAATCCTCTAAGTATTTCGGTTCCAGCTATTGCGTTAGCAATAGCTTCATACTTCACAGCTATTTCTTTGACTTTTCCGGCCTTCATTTTAGAGAAGTAGTAAAGTAAGTTTACTTTTCCAGTCCACTCTGTCTCATAAAGAAGTACTGTGACTTTTTCTTTTAGTTCTTTAGTTATCTTTCTTAGTACATCCAAAGTTAAAAAGGTAGACGCTCTATGGTTAGGATGTAAGTCATTAGGATCTGGAACAAAAACAATGAAGTTTCTCTTTTCTTGTATACTTCTTTTAAGGTAATTTCTAAACAAATTTTCAACTTCATTCAGATCTCTTGTAGATATTTTATCTCCTTCTTCAGACTCATAGAAATCTAAGCATAGATACATAAATTCATCAACATTTAATATTCTTGCAGCTTCTTCTATCTCCTTTCTTCTTATTTCTATTTTACTTTTCTTCTTTTCTTCTTGAGTTAGGTTTAGATCATCAACCTCAGGTATGCTTGCGTAATGTCCAGAAGTATAAACCAAATTAGCAACATATGTGCCTTTACTTTTTAAAAAAGCAATTGAAGCTCCACAAGCTATTTCCATATCGTCTGGATGTGGAGAAACTGCTATTACAGTAGTGTCTTTTGATATGTTTTCCTTATTTAAAGTTGACTTTTTCTCGACATATTTTGCTTCTCCATTTTCAATAAAAAATTTTTCAAATGTTTCTGCATATTTTCCCTTTCCGACTTTAAGTATTTTTCCATACAAAGCATTCGCTTTGTTTATATTTTTCATTGCTAAGTCGAACCTTACTCTACTTATTTGAGACTTGTGTGCGTTTATTGCTTTATTCTTTAGTTTCATTAAATCATCTTCAAAGAAAAAGTAAACGTTACCCTTTTTGATATTTTTAGGAAAGTAGTAAACTAATTTTACATCAGCATTTATTAACTTCTGAATTAATTGTTCTATTTTCTTATGTTCTTCTGAAGTTTCATCGAAATAAGGAACTATAACTAAATCTGGAGAAAACTGAAATATTTTTTTAACGTCTCTTAATTTAAAATTTTTTACCTCATTCTCTCTTTTCAATCTTTCTATAAGTTGTCCAACATAAACTTTAGCTTCATAATCAATAACTGCTATCCTTTGATTTATTGGTAAATTTACTACCGAAATTCCTCCTATTGGTAGTTCACTATTAGAAAGTAACGAAACTCTTTCAGGAATTTTTAGCTCTCTTATCTTTGCATAACCCTTTCTTCTTATCACTTCCTGTGCAATCTTTGAAAGTGAAGCAGAGTCTTTATCAAGATAAAACCTTACTTTCTTTAACACTCTTGGCTGTTTTAACCCTGATGCTGGTATTTGCTCTGTTATTGGCCCGTCTAAAGTTTGCCTCACTGCTTCAGCTTTTAAAGCTCTTGGAACGATTATGTGGATTTTATTTGCTTTAAATATTGGCGGAAGTGTAAAAGTAAGAGCATGAGTTGGTACATCTTCAATTCTCGAAAATTCTTTATCTTCAACTTGTTGCTGTCTTGAAGTTTCAGACAATCTTACAACTTTTATTATCTTGGGATCGTTAAACCTTGCATAAGGTGCATCGTTAAATGCGATATGTGGATGCTTTCCTATCCCCCCAACAACAATGTTGAAGACACCACCAGCGTTTAGGAATTTTTTCTCAACTTCCTTCACATATTTCTCAGCTTCTCCTTCAAGCTTCCTTGAAAGTTCTTCAATAACTTCTTTTGGTTCATTTTTTGATATAGCTTCTCTAAGCCTTACAGCTATATCGTAGCATGTTCTACTATTGAAATAATGTATGTTTTCCTCCTTAAGACCTAAAGGTTGAAATAGCATGTTCTTTAAAACTTTTCCAAAAAGTTGAGGCGCTTCTGGATCTAAACCTAAGTATTCATCCATATGGAACGCAATTATCTTACTTGGATCAAAAGTGCCCATCGTAATTTTTCTTTTTGCAATTTTTATCATTGCTTTCCAAGTTGAATGCTGAGAAGGAGCAGACGCAAAAAGCATTACAACTTTTCCTCTTTTTTTAATGAACTTTTCAACATCCTTCATTATTGCTCTGGCAGCTACTTCTCCCATTTGTTCTTCATCTTCTGTAACTGTTATTCTTTTTATAAGTTCTCTTCTTACCTGCATTTTCCCATTCTTGTTATTGAACTCGTTGCAAAACTACTTAAGTCTTTTCCTTTAGTTTTTCCCTATGAAGTTTCATGAGCTTAGTGACGACGAGTGGGTAGATAGCACGACAGTTGAAGCTAGGAAAGGGGGGCTCATAGGTTACGACGGGAATAAGCATAGGAAAGGTTGTAAGGTTCATGCAGCCGTTACGGCTGAATCTTTGCCATTAAGTATTGCTGTTGGTCCTGGAGATGAACATGACAGCAAAAGGTTCATTGAAGTTTTAGGAAGAATAAGAGTTAAGCGTAATAAGGTTTTTGCAATGAGTTCTTATTTAAAAGCTTAAGCTCTGGTTGAAAATATTAGCTACCTAAAAAAATAAAGTAAAGCTGTACAGTTTTTAGTTCTTCAAAAAAATTATGTTTAAAAAAATCATAACTTCTTCTTTCTTTTTAACATGAAAATGTACAAAAGTCCAATGACTATTAGTAAACCTACTGCTACGCCAGCATATGTTAAGTAAGGTGGTGACGGAGTAGCTAAACTCTCGATATTTTCATAACTTTTTAGTATATCTATAGGCTCAATTAAGTAACTTCCCCACTTCTGAAAGCTTCCAACACCAGGAGCTAACACCTCTATTGTTAAAACTCCAGTTCCTTTAATACTGTGAACTCCAGAACCTAAGAGTATAACTTCATCTTTTTTCACACTTCTCTTTTGTCCATCTACAATTACTGTCTGATCTTGTGAAGAGAAAATAATTGCAGATGAAGGAGTAAAGAATTTTAATTCTTGGTTTGGTCTAGCACCAAGAAACGTTATGCCACTACCAATGAAGTCTTCTGACACGTTTATATTTGTTTGGGATGCAAGCACTGTAATGTCGCCAGTACTCTTTATTATGAAGTCAAATATACCTAATCCAAAGCTCTTAAACCAGTATGAGTTCGCAGAAACATCAGCACTTGTAAAAGTATGTTCAGCTAGTACATTAAGATCTTTATCGTACACCGTTACTTTTCCTGGTTCTAAAGGTGTTACTACTAAAACAACTGATCTTCCAGTTTCTGGTAACTGAGCTTTATCAGGTGCCCAAAAAATTTTTCCTACATAACCACCAGTGATTGCTGGCACATAAAGAACTTGATCACTTGCTGTAGATGCAACTATCATATCACCAGTAGAATTTAATATGAATCTTTCATCGTACCCTACTGCTACAGCTCCTCCTCCTCCGATTTCAGTTAAATTTATTTCTTTTGCAACCCTAGTTTGTAACATAATACGTTGAATATCTCTCTGTTTTAAACTTTCTGTAGTAGAAAATTTTCTAGTGGCATCACTCAGATTAAATTCAGTATCTTCTAAAGCAAATGCAATAAAATTATAGTGACTAAGTGGTATAGCGAGAGGATCATGCGTACTAGTTGCTGGCATAAAAATGAAACTTTTTCCCCTAAACCCACCATCAACTGAAGGATAATAAGTCGAATATCCTTGAGTACTACCCCTTTCGTATGCAGAGCGCCCGCCACTTATCATAGCAACTACCCTATGAGAGGAGACTAGCTTAAAGTAAGTACCATAACGAATGAAAAAAGTTATCTTTTGGAGTTTATTTATCGTTGTCGAATTAAGCAGTATACCAGAAGTTAAGTCGTAAAGGCTAACTTGAGTATTGTCCTGCAATCCTATAACATCCAATAGGCCGGTACCTGAGGGAACGGAATAAGTGAATTCTTTATTATCTATAACTTCTTGTATGAAACCTATATCAGTAGAAGGAGGAGCATAGCCATAGTATACATGCTCTTCTACTTGACCTATAATAAAAGTGCTTACCACTACAGAGAGCATAACCACGAAAATCTCTAAATGGAAAAAAAATCTCTTATTCATTTTTCATCTTCGTTTGTTGATTTTTAAGCCTTAAGTACCATGACTCTTATTATCGATAGGAGGAAAGTAAGAATTACTCCAGTCATTTCTCCTGCTATGTCGCCCATTGCTATGGGAAGAGCTACTTCCTCAAAGGCTTTCCTTCCCCCAACTCTGAGGATGGCATACTTTAGGACCCATGCTATAAATGGAGAAAGTGGCAAACCTATATAACTTATAGCCCATCCAGCACCAATTCCCACTACAAAGCCCATAGGTTCAATCGGCCACCAAGCAAATCTTGCCCTCATAAGTATTAAGAACGCGCTGAGCACAAATCCAATAAGTCCCTGTAAACTTACTATGCTCAATCTCCCATTGTAATAACCTGCGTCACCATCATATATGAAATCGTCTTCCTTTAATGCTGGAAGTTCCATAAATCCCCAGGCATGTAATTCAACAAGAATTACAACGGTAGTTACAATCGCAGAGACAATTGCCCCTATTACCAGCAACTTAAAGATTGTCTTAGGATGAACTTCTGCCATACTAGCTACTTTAAAGCTGTCTAAAGCACCACCTAGAGTCGCCATGTATGGACCCCAAGTATCCGCTCCAATTCCCCATCTACAAGTATGGCTTACCATAAAAAGTTGACCTCCGTTAACTTGAGGAGCTGGAGGAACAGTGTCTCCTAAGAAAGGTTTCCAGAAATATACACCTTGCACCCTTGCAACTGCTCCAGCATATGCTCTCATTCTCGTCATTGTAATTGCTTGCAAGGTTACAATTAAAAGACCTAGAAATGCTATCGGAAAGTTAACTTTGCTTAGAACGAATAAAATTAGCCAACCTATTGCGCCTAAAAGCATTAAGCCATATGCTGTTCTATATGATAACTCACCTTCTGGAGGTTTATCTGAAATCGCTAACTTTATCGTTTCTACGAAGTATCGCCAATTAACAAGTATAAGAAAGACGAAAATTCCTAAAGCAAATCCCTGTACTATTGTAAACAAGTGATATGGAGCAGACCAGAATATCATACCAGTTTTACCTGCACCGATAGTAAATATACCTGGATAATAACCGATGTAGAAAAGTACGTATGGAATAAAGTATACCATGAGAACATATGAGAACCACATGGAAAACAATGAATCAAGAGGGAGTAGTAGCAACAACGCATATCTGAAAGGATCAAGAGCTACATAAAGTGGAGCAGGTAATATCTGTTGCAAGAATGTAAATTGGCTACTCATGTAGTACGTTCCAAAGCTTGCACCTGCAAAGTAAGGAGATGTGAGCCAGCCATATAAATCTGGAAAAGCTGGACTAATAGCACGTATCATATAAGGAATCCATATTATAAAGCCAACTGCAGCAGCAATCATCATCAGTCTTTTAGGTCTTGATGGAGTTGTTTGAAGTGCATTCTCAGCAATTAACCAACCTTGAGCATGTGGAAATGGAAGAACTTCTATGTCAACCCACAATCTTCTAAGAACAGAAGCCCAACCAATCATGTATAGAGCTGACGTTACATAGTAAAATATCCAAGTTAGTGCTACTGGAGCCCATTCGCTAGCATAAGTTACGAAAAGATTTCCAAGACTTCCATGGTAAAACATCCCCCTAATTGCATCAGCTGAAGGTATCCAAAAGTAAGGCACTGCATAGCTATGTACGTCAGCTGTAGAAATTCTTACGTTGAATAGAGAATCTATGATCGTGAAAATCCCCTTAGATACAGAGTACCACACACCTATCATTGTTGCTACATAAATTAAAGCCATAGTTCGTTTATCTATCTTTAGCCAGCCCCATCCTATTGGAAATGTAAGAAGAAATGAAACAACATATGGCAATACCATATACATAAAAACACCTCCTGAAGGTCCAGCATTCAAGCCAGCTGCGAAAGCATCGAACGGATTGAATACTGTTAATGTACTGATAAAGGCATTTATGGCTATGATATAAACTATAAGGCCAAACCAAGTTTTTCTTGATATTTTTTCTTCAACTACTTTCT
Organism: Nitrososphaerota archaeon; assembly: GCA_011605715.1. Lineage (GTDB taxonomy): Archaea > Thermoproteota > EX4484-205 > EX4484-205 > JAAOZO01 > JAAOZO01. Next base: position 6,600 of record JAAOZO010000234.1, read on the forward strand.
TTTCCGAGGACATTTTTATCATTTTCCTTAATGGATGTTCCCATATATAAACTTTTCTCTTACACTAATTTTAAAATAAAAAATTTTTATAAATATAATAAATTTCAGGTAAAATAGTTCAGTAAGGCAACAACCACTGAGATTTAATAACTAATACGATAAGGATCCTTAATGCTTCCATCACAGCATCGCCTAGCAAGTAACCAACAACGATTAAACGAGAGTATTTTCTCCATCTCTCTTCTTTCAATCGTAGTTTCAATACTTTATTTCCGAACAAGGAACCGACAAGCTGAGAAAAGGAAGAGGGAATACCCATTAACGAGCCGGTAATAAAAACTAATAGCAAATATGGCATTCTAAGTGCACCTGAAAGAATAAAAATTGTAGCACCACTTAGTAGCCCCAAGCCAATCCATTGTGTTCTAAATAAGTAGCCCGACCAGACCCAGACCTGTATCCTTGCCCACGACACAGCATCAACAGGCCATGCTGTAACTGTATAAGGATAAGCAACAGAAGGAATGGGAGAAAGAATCCAAAAAACAGTTGTAAGAACAAAACTGCTTATCAAGCTCAGTAATATAAGAATTATATACGATTTAATAAATTCACTATGGCTTACTCCAAGCAAGTCAGCTTGAAGCAAGGCCTGAGTTACAGCGGAGCCACCAAGTGGAGAGGAAACAGCACCTGTAGTTGCTGTTCCAATTATTGAACTTGAAAGTGATACTGGTAATGGAACAAACCATATATCTTTTGTTTGACTTCCAGAATAATATATTGCTAATTCTCTTAAGTATGGAATACTTGTTCCAAATACTGTTACTCCAGCAGAAGCTGTAGAGATATAAGTTGCAAGGAAAGAACCACCAATTACGAGTAGTAGTAAGACAATTATAGGAAAAGAAAATGATGTTAAATACCATGCAAGTAGAACCATGCTTAGCGAAGATCCAAAATATAAGCCTAGAAG
>JAAOZO010000228.1 GCA_011605715.1 Nitrososphaerota archaeon
AGTACTTCAAAGTTTGTGGAGGACGTTGCTTATACGCCTATAAAGAGAGATTTTGGGGTGAATATGGCTTCAAAGTTACTTGTGATGTTACTAAGTTTACAATAGATCTAGTAAAAAATAATTTGCACGAAATACTAAGCAACATAGAAGGCTCAGGAATAAAAATCAACGAAATTAAGTATCCAAGCTTTAACAATACGGTAGAGATAATTCCATAAGATCTGTTGTGTTACTTGTCATCGTTAGTAATTTCAAAATAGATAGACTAAAATAGTCATGATAAAGTTGTAATGCATTACGATGAAGTCTTTACAAAAGGTACTTCAGATGCGGATGGGCGTACTCCAAAAGAAGTATTGTAAAACTTTAGATAGAGAATCTTTCTTCAAGTTAGAGCTCTTTGAAGAGCTTATGAAGGCTTGGAGTGGGTTTACCCTAATGAGAAGAAAGCTAGTAAATCACAAACTATGTAAGTCGAAAGATTACGTAACTTAGAACCCGCCTATAAGCAATTGTATAAAAATTTCAAAGGTTCGTAAAGTAAAATTTAAAAGCTATCCTTTATTGATTAGGAAGAAATAAAAATGAGAAAAGAATTAACAAAAGTTAAGATAGATGCTGGGCTTCATGAAAGATTTGAAACGCCAACTCGTTTCTTACTTCCAAAATCAAGCTCTTTGTCAGAAAATTCATCAAAAGTTTACTTAGAAATTAAAAAAGAATTAGTTCCAATACAGCTAAAAGAGAGCAAAGATTCCTTTGAAGCTTTTACCATCCTTCCTCAAATGAAAGTTCAAGAAATTTTAGAAGGAAGAATTGTGTTGTGTGATGTTGAGGAAAACGAAGAACAGTTTTCTCACAGTTCCAATGGTGGTGTGTTAACGGTAAGCTATGGAAGGAATCTGATAGTAGGCTATAACTATGGAAGCTGGTTAAAGAAGCCCTACTTCTATCCAGTAGTTAGCACAAATGGTGTCAGAGTTACTGAAGATGGTCCAAAAGATCACATACATCATAGGTCGTTGTGGGTTGCTCATGGTGATGTAAATGGGTTTGATTTTTGGAGTGAGTTTGAGAGTAGTGGTAAAATTGAAGCCAAAGATGTTAAAGTAATAAGCTCTGGAAAGGTGTTCTTTGAGTTAAGTAGCAAAAATCTTTGGGTTGAAAGATCAGGAGGAGTTGAGTTGTATGAAGATAGGACTTTAAAAGTTTGGAAACTTAGCAAGGATTTGCTTTTAGATTTTAGTATAAGTCTCTTTAACGATGAAAAAGATACAAAATTTGGTGATACGAAGGAAGGTGGGATTTTATCTGTAAGAGTTAACGAAAAAATCAAAGTTCAAAATGGAGGTAGGATTGAAAATTCCTTTGGAGGTATAAATGAAGAAGAAACATGGGGCAAAAGGGCAGCATGGTGTAACTATAGTGGTAATGTTGATGGAAATGCTGTAGGTATAGCGATTTTTGATCATCTTGAAAACTTCAGATTTCCTACCTACTGGCACGTTAGAAACTATGGTTTAATGACAGCAAATATGTTTGGCGTTTCATTCTTTACGAGCTCTCCTAATATGAGAGGTGATTATCTACTGCCGAAAGGAGAAGTACTAAAGTTTAACTACAGGGTTCTCGTTCATGAGGGTAAAGATCCAAGCTACATAAGGTCGAAGTACATAGACTTCATTTATCCGCCAAAAGTTGAAGTCCTAGTATAGAACACGTTTCCTGTTTTTAGCTTATATCAATCCAAGAATAAACCCAACCACTACTCCAGCTATGAAAGTTAAAGATGGAATAAATGGTGCTAGAGCACTAATTATTATATTTTTTATTTCTTGCGAAAGTTCTTGGATTTTTCCTAGGTTAAGCGAAACTACTCCAATGTAGCTTAGAATAAATATGATTATTGAAATAACTATGAGCTTCTTAATTACCTTTGCAAAGATGTAGCCAACTACAACACCTGCAACAAACATTATTAAAACTATTAAAAGAAGTTCGTTATTTGTGCCCAAAAATTGGCTAAGTTCCATCCTTCTATATTTTTAAAAACACTCCTATATAAGTCTTACCTAGATATTATCATAAAAAGAAAAAAAGAAAAAAGTAGACTTACTTTATAAGAAACTTAGAAGCTTCTGAAGCCTTTATCGCTTTCTTCTTTAGAAGGAATTCTGCAAGAGCCGCTCTTATGATCTTAGATTTTGTTATCTTTGCCTTCTTGCTGTATGCGTCGAGTCTTGCATATAGTTCTGTTGTCAAGTATATTAATGTCTTAGATCTTTTTGCCGCTTTTGGCATTCTTCTCACCTCGTTATGAAAAGCTTAAAGTTGCCATATATAAATTTTTCTTATATTTTATATTTATAAATATTTTCTCGTTTTTGCTTGGTTTTACTTTAGATATTTACTATTTTTTCATTGTTAATAAATTTATAGCTTATTTGTTAGATGCTCAAATACGCTTCAATAAATACCAAAAATCCATTTTAAACAGAAATAGTTACAGATATGCTTAGTTCTGTCCTTTACTTTTGTATTGTTCTTCCTATTACCTTGAAGAACTAATTACGAAGAAATTCATAATATGGACTAACCGAAGCTGTTCACAACTTACAAACTTCTCATAAGCATCGTAGTAGATTATTTGCTCGAGAATATAAGACCATCTTTTGACTTATTCTTACGAATGAACTCTTTAAGTTCATCATCCATAGTATAGTTCAGTTTTACGTCTAATAGGCTTATGAAGTAACAAACATCTAAATTCTGCAGAACCTTTAATATAACGTGGGTTAAATGAACATCATAAATCAAAAAAGAAAAGTTTATCAACTTCTTTGTACGTAACTTAGCCTAAGGTGAAACAAAAGATGAAATTCAACAAAAGCAACTTAGAGAAGTTAAAAACAGAATACTCTGGTTACATCGAGGGTGAAAAGGTAGATAAATTCTTTGAAGACTTTGAAATAAAGTTTGCAGCTGGACATTGGGCTGCAGGAGACTTCTTAGATAGGTTTGCTACAAAAGGATACAACAGCAATGATCCAGAGTTTAAGAGCGACATAGTTTCTCAACTTAAGAGAGTTAAGAAGGCTGGAATCAAAGGTGTGGAGTTTCACGATAACATATTCATAGACTCAAACTATAAGTTAAATGAAGACATAGTAGAAGAAGTAAGAGCTACTGTAAAGGAGCTAAACTTAGTTCCTACAAACATGAACATAAACTTGTGGACAGATCCAAAGTGGAAGCTTGGAGGTTTAACGAACCCTTCCAAGAAAGTAAGGGAAGAGGCTTTACAGATTGCATTTCAAGCAATTGAGATTGCAAAAAAAGTTGGCTGTAGAAGTGTTGCTCTTTGGCCAGGAGCAGATGGTTGGGACTACAACTTTGAAGTTAACTATGGCAAGCAACTTGAGCACTTCATAGAAGGTTGTGAGAAGATAAGCAAGGAGGCAAAGAATTCTGGACTAATTTTTGGAGTTGAAGCTAAGCTTCATGAACCAAGGGAAGGTAACATGATAATTCCAACTACGCATCTTAGTGCATTCGTTGCAAAAACTGTAAACGAAAGAGTTGGCAGCAAAAACATGGGAGTTTGCATAGACTATGGGCATGAACAAATGTATGCAGTAGAACCTGCAGCTACAGTTTATGCATTAAAGTTGCTCGATGTCCCTCTAGTTAACTTTCATATAAACACCGCAAAGCTTCATAGCAACGATGAAGATAGAATATTTGGAACTGGTGACATCTGGAGAATGGTTGACTTTATATACGCTGCAATAGATACTAACTACGATGGATGGTTTGGAGAAGATCAGTTCACATACAGAATGGATCCAGTGAAGGCAATGTACTTATCGAAGGAAATATTTGCAAACTTGGCAAAGAAGGCTCTATTAATCTATGCTAACAAAGATGAGCTTGAAAAAGTTAGAGAAACTGGAGACCAAGCTGAAGTAGTAAACCTAGTTAAGAAGATAGTGTTGAATGGCTAAAAAATTTCTTTTTTATTTTTTACATTTTAGATTAAAATCTAGTGAATTTCATAACTTAGCCACCTCAGCGCTTTTTTAGATTATGCTGTATAATAAAGAAACGGATTAAAAAGATTGGCTACACTAATAGCGTTGTAATTCATATAATAAGACTTCTAACAAATCGGTATTGCTCAGGTAGCACTTTTTCCTAGGAAGTACAAAGCTTAAATAAGGAGCAAAAAGCTAGAAGTTGTTAAAATGCTAGATGTAATCCTAAAATTTTTACTAGTAGTTATTGCTTCTTTATTCATTGGTACATTGTCTTCGTTGCTTGGAGTTGGTGGTGGTTTTTTAATGGTTCCGATGATGATATACCTTCTTGATTTATCTCCAAAAATAGCAACAGGAACAAGCTTATTTGTAATCTTTTTATCTTCAATGTTCACAAGCTTCGCCTACATACGACAAAAAAGAATAGACTTCATAATCGTAGCAATATGCTCTATTTTTTCGATTCCCGCTTCAATTTACGGTTCTTACCTTGCTTTCATTCTTTCTTCTACAATTATAAGAAAAGCGTTTGGAGCATACTTAGTTTTCATTTCAATCTTCATGAACATTAGCAACAAGTTAACTAAATTTAAGTACAAAGATCCACTAGAAGTTAGACGGAACATAAATTCTGAAGTTGGTACTTTCTCTTATAGCATAAAAGTAATTTTAACGGCAGTGAGCTCCATATTTGCCGGCTTGGCTTCTGCATTGTTTGGAATAGGTGGAGGAACAGTTATAGTTCCAATTCTTTCTTCTTTGTCTTACGTACCTATTCACATAGCTACGGCTTCTTCAGCTTCTATAATCTTTTTTACGTCTTTAGCTGGCTCAGTAATGAGGCTTCATTTTAACCAAATTGATTTTTTAACAGCTTTATCCTTACTTCTTGGGATGCTTCCAGGAACTCAAATTGGTGCTAAAATTTCAAAGAGAATTAGTTCGAAGAATCTTTCTCTAATTTTTAGTATATTCGTACTTATACTCGGTGTTTATATGGTGATAACATGACAATGAAGTTTAATTCGCTTATGATTGCTTCAAATAGGTTAAATTTACTTTACTTACTTCGTAATTCTGGATTTGAAGTTAGAATGCACGCATACGAGTATCTTGTAGCATACAATAGTAGGTTCCTTTGTCTTATTCTTCTTTTTCCTATAGATAATAAAGCAACAATAAAAGTGTTCAGTTGGATTCCAGACAACAGTTTGTTAGTTGACAAAGTCGTATCTATAATTAAAAAAGTTGAAAAAGATGTAAAAATAGAAGTAAAGTAAGCATATTAAAGTATGAGTAGCAAAGTGCCACTTGGTTTCACAAATGTGCACTGAGCGTGTAGTTCTTTAACTAAAAAGTTCTAAGTTAACAGAGCAGAATATACGTGCAGTATTGTTTAAATACCCGTTTTAGATGCTTTTTCCCCGCGCTATCATATGGATATGAACAATAATTCGAAAAAGTTCTATACCCTTAGAATTTTACCAAACGGTATTTTAGTTATTGTAAACGTTGGAGA
>JAAOZO010000214.1 GCA_011605715.1 Nitrososphaerota archaeon
TTAAATTATGGCTGAAGAGAAGCTTGCTTCTTTCTTAAAGGATGGTAAAGATTGGGCAAGGATGAAAACAAACTTACCTGGAGTGTTCATACTTAAGCTTCCTTCCTACAAGAACAATCCTCCTAGACTTGCTGTAGAAATTAATCCTCCAGATAAATTAGGAAACCCAAAGAAGAAGAGAGGTCTTATTCTTAGGTCTTCACAAGAGCTTGAAGAATTTTCAAAAATATTTCAATTTGAGAAAATTTCTTCTTTACTTAAGACAATAGATAAAGTAAATCCTCAAACAAAGAGTGAAACAGGAGAAGAAGTTTTTGAAGTTTAGTTGAGTCATGAGTAAAACAAAGAAGACTCTTATAATCTAGAAACACTTACTTCTGAGTAAAATTCTTTCAAACCTTTAAGGAAACTACTGAAATCTACTGCTTTATGAATGAGATTTTTCTTTTCTATTAAGTAGTTTCCTACAAGTAAAGGAAGAAACAAAAAAGGCGATGGGAAAAATAGAGGTTATATGCAGAGCGCTGATCATCTTACTTTTGTATGAACATACTTAGACTGAAGAATAAAAAATTCGATACTTACCACTTAATTTCTTACTAACGGTAAAGTTTTTAACTCATTTCTTACTCTTTTCTTCTATGACTCAACTTAAGAAAAAGTTGCCTAACTATGTTATCTTAGTCTTAACTTTAGTTCTTTTTAGAACAGTCTTTATACCGGTTTCTTCTCAACAACTTACAACTTACAAAATGACTTTTGTAGTTTCAACAACATCGGATTGGACAAGCTTATCTTTCTTTAACTTAACACTTCTAAGCTCAAACTATTCAATAGTACTGGGAGAAAATGCACCTCAGCTAAGTTATTCTGTTTCTTCAAACCAAATAACAATACATAAGAAACAATTCGACGAGACCAATGTAACAATAAAATTTTATGTTACTTTCTCGATCGAAGGAAAGCCATCTTTGTTAATCGAGAAAGGGGATATAGGAAGTACTGCTTTGAAGATCTACGATAAGAGTGGAAAGGAAATATTTTCGGCAGTTAGCGTTAGTCATGTTTCTAATGATACTTCTGGTTTAAATCCAAGAAGTTTTTATCTTCCATCTCTTGAAAACTTTGAGTTAAGTAAAGAAGAAGCTAACTTATCAAAAGTCTTAAGCAGGCAGCTGGTTCTTGCTTTTTACTATCCATGGTACGGGAATCCTCAAAGCAATGAAGGTTCTGGAATTTTAACGCATTGGGAAAAAATTGAGTATAATTCAATAGGTTCTTCTACGTATTATCCTTTACTAGGTCCTTACGACTCACAAGATGAAAGAGTGATCGAAGCTCATATAGAAATGGCAAAGGTTTCCGGAATTGATGGCTTTATTTGTTCGTGGTGGGGGATAGGAACTTTTGAAGACGATGCGTTTAAGAAAATTTTAAAGGTTGCTAGTAAAGAAAACTTTAGCGTTACTATTTACTATGAATCTGTTAGAGATATAACTCAGGATCAAATTGTAGATGAGCTCTCCTATATTCTTAGTAGTTATTCCAGTGAACCTTCTTTCTTAAAAATTAATGGAAAGCCTACTGTTTTTGTTTACGCTGTTTCTGCTTACAACAGAAATTCAAAGTTTTGGAATGAAGTTATAAGTAAAGTAAAGGAAAAGACAAAGGTAGACGCGATCTTTATAGCTGATAGCTTCGATATGTCTTACTTTGACGTTTTTGATGGCTTTCATACTTACAATCCAATTTGGATAAGCAGGAAAAATTTCTACAACGTTTATTCTAGTGAGGCAAAAGTAATAAGAGTAAATGGAAAAATATGGGCTGCAACAGTTTGTCCTGGTTACGATGATAGGAAAATAAGAAAACCTGGAAATTATGTAAATAGGGAAGATGGAGCATACTACAATCTAACATGGAATGCCTCTGTTGAAAGTAATCCTGACATAGTGCTAATTTGTACTTTTAATGAATGGCATGAAGGAACTAACATAGAACCAAGCAGAGAGTTTGGATTTAAGTACTTACAACTAACTAAGTATTGGGTAGAAAAGTATAAGAATACAAGCTTTATTCAACAAGAAACTCCAGCAATTAAACTTAGTTTTCAAAACAATGAACTAACTTTAAGTAACAATGGAAAAGGAGATGCGATAGCTGTAAACCTCCTCGTTACGCAAAGAGATTTGAACAAAAACTTTAATGTGTGGTCCTACAAAGGTAATGCATATGTTTTACCGGTTAACAGTACAACGATTTCGTTATGGATACCTTTAATTAAGGAAAATGACAATGTAAAAGTAAGTTTGCCATTTCTTGGACCAGGTGATTTTTCTGTTAGACTTTGCTACTACTCGTTGAGCGGAGAAGCATTTACAGAAAATATAACTTACTCAAGCTCAATAAAATCTACTACTGGCTTGAATTTTTCTATCTTGGCTCTGGCATCTTTTGTTATTCTTATTATAATGGTGCTGCTAATTTACAAAGTTCTTGTCTATCGTTGGAGGACTTTAAGTCAGCATTCTTTCACGAAACTAGTCTTTCTCACTTTTAGTAAAATAGGTGAAAGCTAATGTACAAGAAACTAATTGTTCTCTTTTTAGTTTTAGGAGCAATACTTATATTTGTCTTTATAAGTATTCAGGAAAGAGTGAAACTTTACAAGTTGGCGGTTGAAAAACCGAAGATAAATCTAAGTAAGGTACCAAAACTTGTAATGGCTTTTTACCACGGATGGTACGGCAGTCCTTATGGGCCAAGTAAGCAGTGGATACACTGGAACCATTGGATAATGAACACTTCTACTGGAAAGATAATATCCTATCATGATCCGGAAAAGTTCATCAGTAAAGATAGAAGAGACATAGGTGCTGCAGATTACCCAATTCTTGGACCATACGACGTAAGATCAGAGGAAGTTCTACAAAAACATTTTTCATGGGCAAAACAGTCTGGCATTGATGTGTTTGTGTTTGATTGGTTTGGCCCTCCTAATGATTATATAGATGAAAACTTTAAGTTAATGTTGAACTTTTCAGAGTCTCACAATGGTATACTGCTTTCAGTACTTTATGATGGCTATGAGTATAGAAATGCTCCAAAAGACGAGGTAGTTAAAGAATTGAAGTACATAATAACAAGTTATGGAAAAAGCGAAAAATTTCTTAAATTTGAAGGATATCCAGTGATTTTTATTTATGCATGTGAGCACTTCTCTTCAGAAGAATGGATGGAAATTATAGGAAAGCTAAGAGAAGAAGGATTAAAGTTCATTTTCCTTGGTGACTTTTCTCCTAATCACTACGAATACTCAAAGGTGTTCGATGGTATTTATATCTATTCTCCAGATGGTATTTTAAACTCTGGAGGCGAAAATTCATTGGAAAACTACTATTCAAGTATGAAAAATATTGCATCACAAGAAAGTTTGATTCTTTGCACCACTACTTCTCCAGGTTACGATGATACCAAGGTAAGAGTTCCTGGGTTTAAGGTTAGTAGACAAGATGGCTTAACTTATAACATTACCTGGAATCTTGCTCTGAAGTACAATCCGAATTGGGTTCTTATTTGCTCTTGGAATGAGTGGCATGAGGGTTCTGAGATTGAACCCAGCGTAGAGTATGACTATAAGTACACTAATTTAACTTTATTTTGGAGTTCTAATTTTAAGTCTTCGAGTGCACTTAAGTCGATTAGAAGTTGAGAAAAGCAAGAAGCTAAATGCTGAGGAGTGTTTAGGCGACAAGGTAAAAAGACTATTAAGAAGAAAGTGATCCAAGTTTGTGGAGTTTGTGCTAAGCGAACATAAAAAGCTTAACTTTATATTTTCCTTCCTTTTCCTATAGGCAAAGAAAAATGAGCAAATTAAAAGTGGGAGTGATTGGCTTAGGTATTCAGGGTGAAACTCAAGTAAAGGCCTTCAAAAGTATACCAAACGTAGAAGTGCTTGCTGTTTGTGATTCTAATCAAGAAAGGTTAAAACTAATTAAAGATGAATACAAGGTTCAAAAAGCATATGCAAATTATCTTGACTTAGTTAATGACAAAGAGGTAGACCTCGTTTCAGTTTGTACTCCAGACTTTATGCACTACGAATTCGTAATGGCTGTACTAGGGTCAGGAAAGCATACTATAGTGGAAAAACCAATGGCAACTTCCACTAAAGAGGCAGAAGACATGGTTAGTGAATCAAAAAGAAGAGGAGTTTACTTGATGGTTAACTTTAGCAACAGGTGGAGTCCTGCTTTTAGAATTGCAAAAGACTCAATAGAAAAAGGAGAGATTGGAGAAATCCTGCATGCATACTCTAGGTTAAACGACACAATATATGTTCCAACTTCTATGATAAAGTGGGCATCAAAAACAAATACGTTGTGGTTTTTAGGCAGTCACGTTATTGATCTTTTGCTCTGGTACTTTAAAGACGAGGTTGAAGAA